>NZ_JAEQDE010000044.1:0-70190 GCF_020737865.1 Microcoleus sp. PH2017_35_SFW_U_B | reverse complement strand
CACTACAAACAAATACCAAAGGTTCGTAGTGAGGACTTTAGTCCTTTAATTTCTGCGGACTGAAGTCCTCACTACAAACAAATACCAAAGGTTCGTAGTAAGGACTTTAGTCCTTGGATTGATGCGGACTGAAGTCCTCACTACTAACCAATCTGTGCGATCGCCCTACCGTTTCACCATATTGTGTTCCCACTTCCAAACACAGCTAGAAATCAAATTCGTGCAGACATGAGCTGTAATTGGTACTAACAAATTGCCAGTAGCTAAAACACTGTAACCCAGCAGGAAACCCACAGCCGTCGCCCAAACAGCATAAGGCCACTGATCCATTCCTCCCAAGTGCAGAATGCCGAAACAAAAACTCGATAAAACTAAACCGGTCACATTCAATCCCAAACCAGACAGCATCACGCCTCGAAATAGCAATTCTTCGCTAAGTCCGGGTAGCAGTCCCAGCCAAATTAAATCCGGCCAAAACAAAGGTTTGAGCACTACTTCCAAGTAAATGTCTGCACTCCGGCGATAACCGGGCCAGAGTTGATATACGATCGCACTACCGCCTGTAATTGCCAGTCCGATCGCCAATCCTTTGAACAAATCCATGACGATCAATTTGACGGGCAAAAGCGATACCGATCCAAATATCAACCACAATTTAGCTACCGCCAGCAACATAATTGCTGTCACGCCCATTGCTACTAAAACCTGAGTGCGCGTCAACGGTTCAATTTCTGGATTTTCGGGAAGTTTTTCTGGCACTTAATCAATTTTAGATTTTAGGTTTTAGATTTTAGATTTGTTGAGTTGAGTCAGACAAACACCGCAGGGAGGAGATGTCTGCACCCAAAGAAGCTGGACTAATGCCGGCTCGTAAAGCGACCAATACGCCGATCGCCTCTAAATATGAGTTTACCTGCAAAGCTTTGATTCCGAGTTTTTCTGGGGAAGCTTGCATCTGGGTTTTGTTGTCACCCACAGCAATAATTTGTACTGTCGATCGCCCGCTCAAACTCAGAATAGCACTACCGCCGCACGCTGTGGCCGGTATTACCACCGCATCGACTCGATCCGCCCACAAATCCTGGGATACCGAATCGAAATTTCGCCTGTTTGCATGGAAGTTCTCTCTTGTGGGGCGGGCATCTTGTCCGCCCAATACCTGTGGTAAGCAAGATGCCTGTCCCACACCAGGAGTGACAAATTGCGGTGCTTTGCTAAGCCCTGCAAGCACGCAAGGTAAGAAAGTATAACCGATTTCCTCCGCAGCCGATCGTGGCGAAAGATGTGGATCGAGGGGAAGTGGCGACAGGGCGGGGGCGTGGGCGCAGGGAATTTTAAATGTTCTGACAATGAGGTGACTGATGACTGCTTCCGCGCCTGCGAGGGGATCGACTCCTTTCCCGCGGCGGTAGTTTTCGAGGGCGACGCTACCTTCATCGTCGGGAAATCTGGCCACAACTGCGATCGCCTGGACTTTTGCTTGTGCGATCAATTTGTCGGCGGCGCGCAGTAAACTGTCGGGATTGCCGATCGTCCCCCAGGATGCCCCTGATTCTGAAATGCGTAATTCTACTTGCAGGGGGCGATCGGTCAAAATACAATCAGTTATGTTTAAACCCAATGTAGCTCTAGCAGCATCAACGGCTTGCAAGTGGCGCAATTGTAACTCAGGTTCGATCGCGCAATCCATGATTAAGCCGATGCGATTTTGATGTACCGGTTGCAGGCCCCAGCATCCGGCTGCAAATTTGTCAAGGGCGTAACCTTCGACGTAAAGCGCATTAGGTATCGGCCAATAAAGTTGAGCACCGTTGAGGACGTTGGGGTGAGTAATTAGCGTATCAGAAATTTGGGCGATCGCCCTAGCAACGGGCAGCGCATCGCCTGCAAAGCCCCCAATCGAGGCTCCAACGCCTGTGGGGACTATCAAAACCACTGTTAAAGGGCGGGGCTTCACGCTGCTACGGGGGATGCTTCCACGAGCACGTAGCCTTCTACCAGAGCCTTTTGGCGATCGACATCCACGTCTGTAACGGCCCAGCGCAGGGGTTCGCCGTGTTTTTGCAGTTCAATTTCAATAGCTGAGTGCAGTTCTTCGGCCGTATCGCGGAGGTCTACTTCTGCGGAAATGAAATGGGTGGTCATGGGGCGATCCATAGTGGTTTTACCGCGATCGGTACTTGGGTACTTACGTAAATTTTAGCTTAGTCCTAGGATTTACCGAACTGGCGATCGTAAACAATGTCTTCTTTTTCAGTTTCTATCTTCAAGTGCGATCGGGGAAAAGAAACGCAAAGTAACACATAACCTTCAGCCTGAAGTTCGGGACTAACACCCATGCAATCAACCTGCTTAAGTTGACCCTCAACCACCTTAGCAGCGCAAGTAGTACAAACCCCCGAATTGCAAGAGTTGGGCAAATCAATCCCCGCGGCGATCGCAGTTTGCAGAATTGGTTGATCTTCGGGCACTTCTACGGTATAAGTGCTGCCTTGGTGGAGTAATTCAACAGTGTAAGTTTGAGACATATTTCAATTATTGGTTTTAATTCCCAATTGGAATCTACGGTAGATTTGCAAACAAAGCAGAAAACATTGTACCGCTGTTGGTGATTTGGTGCAAGTTGACAAAATTTATAGGAGTTACGCACGGGGGCCTAGAAACCGGGTTTTTTACAAAAATACTTGATTGCAGCCCTTAAATTCTGTAAAAACCCGGTTTCTTTGTAATGACACGCAATATATGTTCACTCACTTAATAACTAATTTCTGCCTTCAACCCAACAACTCATCAACCGCAACACTAAAACCCAGCAGCACTAACTGAGTGCTGATTACGTCACC
This sequence comes from Microcoleus sp. PH2017_35_SFW_U_B, assembly GCF_020737865.1. Taxonomy (NCBI): domain Bacteria; kingdom Bacillati; phylum Cyanobacteriota; class Cyanophyceae; order Oscillatoriales; family Microcoleaceae; genus Microcoleus; species Microcoleus sp. PH2017_35_SFW_U_B. The sequence goes on along the minus strand of NZ_JAEQDE010000044.1, from coordinate 67,347 downwards.
GGAATTAAACGCTAACTTTTGAGTTTGAGTCATTATCAATATCCAGCAACTTTCTGGAAAAACAATCCAAACTTCCAGACAACCAGAATCCAAATACTCTTGTGCTTTCAAAAAAATCTCTTCCGCAATATCAGTAGGAGAAACAATTTCAGCAATTAACAGCGGACTTTGAGGAAAAGTAGGAACATCGCCATATTCAGCAACAAGTTCAGCAGTCAGATAAGCAACATCAGGGCGACGCACTCGCCTGTCAGTACGACAAGGAACTTCAGTATAAACTTCGCCCCCTTGTCCGCTAGATATCTTGTAACTTCTCCAAGAAAAATCTAGTCTAGATTGGATTCTACTGTGTTTTACTGTCATTCCATTTTTCTCCGATATTTGCCCGTCCACCCATTCCATATCGTCGGGGGGACTAGCGATGAAGTCTTCTAGAGAAACATTTTCTGATAAAACGGCTGTCATTACCATAGCCATTGACTCCCTTTTGCAGAATTCAATAATATTATAGCAATCTTTGGAAATGGGTAATGGGTAATGGGTAATTGGTAATGGGTAATTGGTAATTGGTAATTGGTAATTGGTAATTGGTAATTGGTAATTGAAACTCACCCAATGCCCAATGCCCCATGCCCAATGCCCCATGCCCAATGCCCCATGCCCAATGCCCCATGCCCAATTTAATCAATATTAATTTGATTAGGAGGTTTTGGTTGATTCCGATTATCATCCTTCAAAGTTTTGCGCCCCGACGACGCATAATCCTTGTACAAATCCACAAACATCTTAGTCAACTGCTGCAAAGAAAGCTGTTCACCATTAACTTGAGCTTTCATATAAGCTTTCAGAACTTCAATATAAGCCAAACCAAGAGCCAGCGTCAGAGTAGCCGCCGTTGCACCGGAGATAGCACCACCGACAATTGTACCCGCACCCGGAATCATTTTAATCAAATTAGTCACAATACTTCTACCAACAGCAGTCACCCCACCAGCACCGCTAATAGCAGACAGCATCGCCGAGATAAATCCCTTATCAAAGGGCATTCCAAAAATCACAGTAATATTAGCAATCATTGCCGTTTGCATCGTCATCAAAATTGGCGCATCAGCAAACGGCACAGGAGTTGCACCGATAATCGCAGAACCGGCAACATAGGCACTTAAATACTTAAATGCCATATCAGATTTGAGTCCAATATTGGCAATTTGTTCTTTAACAAAGGCTTTTTTCGCTACTTCCGGCAGCAGTTGAAAAGTTGCATCAACCAACTTATCTAAACCGTGAGACTTTACTGTATAATCCTCATCAATCTCTTCTGGTTCAGCCATGACTGGGATAATTTGACTGACTGGCAAATTCATGTGTTCCAGTTGCTTGAAAAACTCGCTCGGTTTTTTCGATGTAGTTTGAGTGAGCACTAAAATAACTGGTACATCCATGATTTCCATTTCTCTTAGCCAGCCTTCTTCCACGGATTCTATTCGATTTGCGCCGTGATTGATGCAGTACCAGATGACGTGTATGTGTTCTTTGGGGTGCAGAAGTCTTTGGTCTTCAATCAGTTTAGCAACGTTTAATTGAATAATTTTAATTTGTTCGGCGTTGAGTTCAAGTCCAGGAGTGTCGTAAACTGCGATCGGGCAATTCGGTTTAGTATATTGGCGGATACCGTGAGTGACGGGGCGGCCGACTCCGGTTTCTGCTAAGCGCTGGCGAAAAACTGCATTAATCAGGGTACTTTTACCGACACCGGTTTTGCCAATGACTAAAACATTGCACTGTCCCACATCATTTTCTGCGTCTTTGAAGGCATCGTAACTGTTGATTAAAAGCTCGTCTAAGGAAAAGTCGTTTGACATGGCGTTTTCTAGAATGGTGGGATATCGAATCTGGATTAAATAAACACCACCGAATAGAATTCGGGGCTATACAAACGAAGTCCGCCTACGCGGACTGAGGAGTCTCAAATATATTGTAGCAATTTAGTTTGATGTTTAAGCTAGCAGGCGATCGACCTCAATGCTAAAACCGATCAGAATTTGTTGAGTGCTAGCGGTATCACCCGCTCGAAATGTTAATATTTGATTTTGAGTCATCACAAATATTAAATGACTTTCTGGAAAAACTAACCAGACTTCCTGACAGCTAGATTCTAAATATTCCTGTGCTTTGAGAAAGACATCCTCAGCGATATCGGTGGGTGAAACTATTTCGGCAATTAAAGGAAAACTTTGGGGTAAAGTGGCAAGATTACCAAATTGTGCGACTAATTCGGGTGTGAGATAAGCGACATCGGGACGGCGAATGTTTTGGTTAGTGTGGCAAGGTGGTGAAATATAAAAATCACCATTTTCTTTGCTTAAATTTCTGTAATTTGACCAAGAACAACCCAGCGTTGATTGAATTTTACCATGCTTGAGCGTGGCTCCATTTTTCTCTACGATTTTACCATCCACCCATTCCATGTGATCGAGGGGATTAGCCATGAACTCTTCTAGAGTAAAATGCTTTTGTGCGACAGTAGCAGCGACCATAGTTATTTCCTCGCTTTTGCATATTCACTGATCCTATTATGACCGATCAGTACAGAGAAGGATATCTGATTCAATTATTCAATATTTTCAGGATTTTCAGACATATCGCACTCAGGCGGTAAAAAATCAGGATTAAGAACTTCTTCTTCAGTAAAGGGAGACTCTGGGGGAAATATTTGAATAGATAAACCTGTTTCATCTGCGGCTAATTCCCTAGCATCTTGATAAGATTCATTAAAAATCTCTTCAAAAAAACGATACAAACTCGGACTGGTTTTGAAGGTATCTCCGATGCGTTTACGATGTTCACGAATGGTGTACACCCAACTATTGGTTCGTTTTTCTGGCTGATATTTATACTTAAGTAAGTGCATTAAAAGTACCCTCAAATTGCTTTTTAAAGCATTCTTGTCGCTTCTCCCCATGCTTTCGAGTTCCTCTAGTAAGTTCTCTAAATCTATTTCAGAAAACTTACCCTCTTTTAATAAGTTGATTGTTGTCTGTAACCACAGATAAAAATCCTGTTCATAAAGGGATGTTATTGCAGTTGTCATTGATTGGATAGTTGTCATTTTGTTTGACTCCCTTTCTCTTCTCTAGACATAAGTCTAACATATTCGATAATTTATCGCTATGTGGGGTCAAGAAACCCGGTTTCTGTTATGATTAAGGCAGACTCACCTAGAGTTGACTAAGAAACCCGGTTTCTAACCTACTCAATACTTTGAATTAGTTTAATGTTATTTCTCAGCCATTCATTGACCAAAACTTGCACCTCAATCTTTTTATGCTCGGCAATTTTAGTCACAAATTCCTCGACATCTGGTTCGAGATAAATGGGATAATGAAAAGTAGCATCAGGATGGTAAAACTTGCCTTGTTCTGCTGGAGAAAAATCATACTCTGATTTCATAATTTCCTCTCTTGATAAGCTTGGGTTTCAGTAAAATTAGCTTTGCGGGCTGAAATGAGCCGAATTATGCAAGAAGTGCGATCGGTTTGTTCAAAGGTATGAACAACTACCCTTAAATTTCCTGTTTCATCTAAGCCTATGGTAATCCATCTATCTTCATCTTGACTGTGTTCTTCATCATAGATTGTTAATTGAGAACTATCGCGAAAAACAGTTGATGCCAAACGAAAATTTAATTGATGCTTGCGAATATTTTGCTTTTCTTTGGCTGGATTCCAATCAAAGTTATAATCCAAGGAAATCTATTATGGTAAATCAATGTGGAATCAAATTATAACATAAATTCGTAATTTATGTACTAAGGAGCTACTTGGACTTTTAGCATCTCCCAAGTTTCCCGTTCCATGTTCAACATATCCCCTACTTCTTGCAAAAGTTCATAACCATTTAAATCTATGGGAAGTTCTTCTTCAATGAGAATATCGCACAAAGTCTCTAACGCCAAATTCCACTCACCAGCCTGAATATCTGAAACCAAAAATTCTATTTGATTATCTGACAGTTGCAGTTTCACGATGTTAATGACTTCATTGAGTTTACTTTCCACAATTTTATAGTCAAACATTTGTTTTGCTCCTGACAATATTTCTAGGGATTTTTGGGTAGGTTAGTAGGGAAGGCTGTAATGATTCATCTCCCATCAGGTTCTACTATTACCCTAATACTAACACTATCTCTAGTTCCTTCAATATGCCATCTTACAGGCTTACCAGCAAAGAAGTTACTTAAACTTTTAGCAAAGACTTAAGATAAGTATAAACTCTGAAACAATAAATTCTCTTTGATTTTCTGACAATTAATGGCACTTTGGCAAGAAGCCTGATCTTACCATTATGGCGGGTAAAGACGAAGATTTTATCCCATAACCATTGTAAAATTAAGTTGGTATTGAGAACACAATGATGGCACATTAAATGAATTGACGGAGTAATTCTAGCTCTTTCTTTATTAAGCTGATATCATCAATTTTTGATATTCTCTCAATTTCTGATTGCATCTTATTCTTACCTTTTTTTATCCATTTTTGATATTTCGGATCGTCGAGCATTTTCTGATATTCCTGATATTCCTTAACTTCGTTTTCAAAATCCTTTAGAGCGTCATACGGTAATTTCTCCATATCCTCTGGATTAGATATTATTTTATACTTTTCATTCGCAAGGATGTCACGAATATCATCAGAAAGTTTATAAGTTACATTTACTGTATATGTTACAAAACATCCTTCTGTTTGATCGGAACTGTGAGACATGATTTCACCAATTTGGAATATCTTGTTTTCTGTGGAAAATAAGAGGCATAAAGAATTTTTAGGAACATCATTTTTCTCTTCATCTATAGTTTGAATCGAGCGGAACCAACCTGTATTCTCCCTACCATTAACGAGATTAGTTCCCTGGTCAATAATAGCAATATCATCAGTGACACCTAGTTTAAGGAATTTACCACCATTTTGTGGTGTGCTGGTTATCAGTGCTTGATCTTTACGAAAGTGTTTTTCATTATATTTTATTTCATACTCGATAATTTCTTGCTCCCACTCAGGCGATTCATCATATTTATTTTTTTTAAAATTAATCAATTGGTTTGTTAAATTTAAGTTGTGGATACTAATACATAATTCTCCCTCACATTCAAGACCTAGCCGAGTTAGATTAGATGACCCTATGATAGAAAAACCTATTTTTTCATGGTCTATAACTATTTCTTCATTGTCTCTAACACGACGGCCTAAAAAACAATAGGCTTTGATATGAAAGTTATTTGTGGGACATATAAAACGAACAGACTTAGTTTTAATCTTTGTTGATTCTTTGTCGATAAATTTCAATAAATTTTGAATATCACTAGGGTCATTAAAATTATCTTTTTTTCCGATCGCAATCACAACTTCCGTATTTTCATTTAAATAAGGGTGTAGAAGAATTTTTTTTACTTGCTCCACCCCATGATTAGTAACAAAAGCAGAAAATAGATAAATTTTATCCCAAGAGTATTCTTGACAATTCAATAAAAAATCTATTGTCGTTTCCAAGCTTTTTTGACGGTCTTCCAAAATTACAAATCTTTTAATAACACTCATTGTAAATACATCCAATTAATTAATAAAAAACTTTCAGGCAAGATGTAAACCACAATTTGATTATCTTCCCTAAAACTGCGCGATCGCACCTAATAAAGTTGACTAAAAACATAATCAGCCAACTCAATCAAAGCCGACTTCGACTCCGACGGCGGGAACCCCATCAAAGGCATAGCCGCAGACTGAGCCGACTTAGCTGATAATTCCCGCGATCGCCCTCTGCTGGTTGGATATTTGAAAGGTTACTCATGGGCTTAACAAGGGATAGAGAGGGAAGCACATTGAGAAATTATAACTGTTGCTGTTGAGCTTGAACCAATTTTTTGAATATTTGTGGCGAGTAATTCCTGTAGGGGCAATCCCCCCGTGGTTGCCCTGATCTTTCGGGCGGGCACGGGGGCACCGCCCCTACAGCAGGGACTAGAGTTTATGGGAGTTACGCACAGCAAAGAAACCGGGTTTTTCACTTAGTTAAAGGCTGGGCGTGCAGTATTTTAGTAAAAAAACCCGGTTTCTAATCACCCGTGTTTTAGTCATATTTTAGAAATGTTCCAGCAGATATTTCTCCTGTGCGTAAACCTTTCGCAGCGACTCCAGCCCGATCGCCCCCAACATCAATTTAACCACCCCAACCAACTCTCCCCACTCCAACAATTCAACAACAGAAACCGCCTCCCGAAATTTATCCCCATAGAAATCCACCCAAAAATCCGGCGCGTATCTCTCCTTCAGACTCGCCATCCGGCGCTTCCAATAACCAAAATCTAAACCCGACGGCGATTCCACTCCCACCACCGGCGGAAAGTCGGCATAACTCACAAACCGACTCATCCCTTGGGCGTGCACGTAGAGGATGTGCGCCCAGCACTCGAAGCGATATATTTGTTCTACCTTGATTTTCAGCAGCCGCGCGATCGCCTCTTTGGTAACAAACCGGCTCAATCTGTGTCTGGGGGTTGATTTTGGTCGAAAGCTTGCTAACATAGTTGATACATCCCACTTAATGGGAATTGTAAATGGTTGATAAATCCCACTTGATGGGATTTGAACTTTGATAGGCGATCGTCTTTAAGTTTTGCAGACGTTGGGGCGATCGCTTTTTACGATATAATTATAATATACTAAATCTAGTGGTCTGTCAATGGGTTTAATTAGATTGCGGGTTAGAGAATTTGCTGGTGAGAAAGGCTGGACGATCAAAGAGGTTTCTGACCGATCGGGAGTCAACTACAGCACCCTCAGCACCTATTCGCGTTCTCCAGGAATGGCAATGGTTGATTTTACTTGTCTGCTCAAGTTGGCACGTACTTTTGACGTGATGGTGGAAGATTTGGTTGAGGTTGTCAAAGAGTAGGTCGATCGCCTTTTGTAGTATAGTTATGTGACTGATATTAGTCAGGTTTCAATAGCTTATGGGCTTAATTAGATTGCGGGTTAAAGAATTTGCTGCTGAGAAAGGCTGGACGATCAAAGAGGTTTCAGAGCGATCGGGCGTAGTCTACAGTACGCTCAGAACCTATGCCCGATCGCCCGGATTAGCAACAATTGATGTGACAGCCTTGGACAAATTGGCGAGGACTTTTGATGTGATGGTCGAAGATTTGTATGAGATTGTCCAAGATTAGCCGATCGCCTTTTGGAATAAAAATATCTTATGATGGTACACCATCATTTGTCAAGTATGGGTTTAGTCAGACTAAAAGTCAGAGAATTCGCTGCTGAGAAAGGTTGGACACTAAAAGAGGTTTCAGAGCGATCGGGAGTCATCTACAGCACCGTCAGACACTACGCCCGCTGTCCGGGGGTGTCAACTATTGACTTCATTTCCATACACAAATTGGCCCGCACCTTTGATGTGATGATCGAAGATTTGGTGGAAATTGTGCAGGAATAAAAGGCATATTTACATTCAAACAAAGCGTCTGAATTACTCCAGACGCGATCGGACTTTAATCAACTCAATATTGCTCGACAGTTGCCAACATCTGATTCACAGACTCACCTCGTTGCAGGGCTTCCCAATCAGAAGTAATCGGTTGGAAAGAACAGTAGCACAGCACAATTCGCAAGTCAGTATCAAAGGAAGAAAACTGGTGAACGCTAGTAACTATCCAATCTCCATCTTTCCCGTGAGTTACTCCATTACCGGAGTCAGAGAGATTGTCGTAGTCGCGGGTTCTGTCTCCAGGCTGGGGAAGAATTGGGTTTTCTTCCCAACTCCAGTTTTCCCACAGAATATCAGTTAAACCGCCCCTCGGCATAAGCTGGCGTTCTTCCCAACCGGGAGCACTCATGGTTTCGGCTTTATAGACAATCCAGATTTTTTTTGCCATCTTTCCTCCCTTTGCTTTAATCTTGGTAATCTTGCCATGTATCCTGAAACGAGGTTTGTTCTCCATCAAACACGCAGGCCACATCAGGAGGGCTGTTGCGGCTGACTCGGATTTCTTTTAACCGCCAGTTGTATTTTTCGCCCATCTTTTCACAGAGTTCGGGGTTTGTGACATAGTGGACGTTTTCTGGTTTTGGGTTCGGTAGGCGATCGCTCCTCACTTCACAATTCCCTTACAGTTTAAAAACTACAATGTTTTGCCCTGTATGCGATCGCTCCACTTCTGCACGCAGCAGCTATGTGTTGTTTGGGTTTTGACTGGCTGTTATTTTGGGTTGCTCAGCTTGATTGACGTATTCCTCCATAAATTCAAGCAAAACATCCCTCATATTTTTACCCTCCCTAGCGACGGCTGACTTAAATCGGTTCCGCAGATCGGGTGGCATTTCTACTCTAATAGCCACAGTCTTGTTTTCATCCATACAGGCTCAAGGCTTCACAACATATATATTTTGACATTTTATGAAGTTTGTCCAAAAACCAGCGTTTTGCATACAAGCGCATTAAAGCAACTATATGCTATACTGCATACTAATGCAATAGTGCAAGCGACCTGAGTTGCTCTGGTGTCGGCGCGAATCTCGCGCGCGCCAGAGGATCGCGCGCGCCATGTACAAACTATCGATCGCCTAAAATAGATTAATTCAGGCAAAGTCAATCATAGTGAGCGAGAAGCCAGGAGCGATCGCAATGACATTAAGTACCGCAAAATGGACAATAGACCACTACCATCGGATGATCGAAACAGGTATTTTGGACGATCGCCAAGTTGAATTACTAAATGGAGTAATAGTCGAAATGGTACCGGAGGGAACGGCGCATACTTATTTTAGCGATCGTTTTGCCAATCAATTGCGAGTCGCATTATCCACCAGAGCACAAATCCGCGAAGCCAGACCAATTACTCTGCCAAATAACTCGGAACCAGAACCAGATATTGCCGTTGTCCAACTCCTAAACGATGTCTACCTACAGCATCACCCCTATCCAGAGAATATTTTTTGGCTAATTGAATATTCTGATTCTAGTTTGACTAAAGACTTAGAGGAAAAAAGCAAGATTTACGCAGCAGCAGGCATTCCAGAATATTGGGTTGTTAACTTGCGCGATCGACTATTAATCGTATTCCGCTTCCCGGAAGGCGATTTTTACCAGCAGCGAAATACTTTTCAATCTGGAACCATTGAACCCCTGGCTTTTCCCGATCTTACCATCCATGTTTCTCAACTAATGAACAGATAAGTTATTGCCAAATATCCTATAATAAGGTTTCGTTACGGCAGTTTCTCTGGTAACGAAAGCCAAGCTTTGAGTTCCTCATCCAAAACATATTTATCGCTATTCGCGAGTGCTGCGATAACTTTTAACCGAGTTTTAAGCTGTCTTAACTCTCGAATTTCTTCAATAGGAAGCGTTTTCCAATTAGCAGCCTTTTGTTCCACATCTTCCCGCGAATCTTTGATGTTATCCCAAAACCACTGTAGAATTAAGTTTACATCCAGAACTGAATCGTTGGGAACTATTCCGTATTTTGCGATCGCCCCAGCCCGCAACATCATTGAAGAAATCTTCACAGACTCCCCACTACCCGGTTTTTTCTGTTCCGCCACTTCCGCTAGTCGATCGTAAATTGTAGTTGCTACTTCTGCCCAAGTGCGATCGAATAAACCCGCATTATTTTCACCTTTTCGAGCCTTCGCAGAGGAAACATCAGCTAACAACAGCCAGTTAAAGTCTTGCGGTGCGGTGGTTTGAGCCGAAAATGTATTTTTGACCCAAGCCAGTACGGATTCAGGATTTTGTTCGAGGAGGCGATCGATCGATATTTTCGGGGGAAATTGAGTCATAATCAAATGGGCGATCGGCATGAACTAGCAGTTTATATTTGCATTCACAATCTGACTGGCAATTTTTTTAGCAGTTCATTAACAATAATTTGAGCGATCGGACTGTTTTGAGAAAGAGTTTGCAAGCGTTTTAAAACATCAAGACTCAGATCTAAATTTTCTTTGGCTGCATCTATCGACCTTAAAGAATCTGCCGCCGTGAGAGTAAGCTCATCATCCGGTATCTCAAGCATTTCTAGCAACAACGGAATTGCTTGTTGAGAGTCAGCATCGGAAATAATTTCGGCACAGCGCAATTGCCATTCTTGGGAACGATTACACCAACAAGATTTCAGTTCTTCCCAATCAGCAGGTGTAAGTTTTTGCACTTGTTCAATAGCATATATAACAGCATGATCTGACCAATTATCCGGCGAAAATTCTTGATTTAAATATTCATCTAGCTGTGCGAAACTCATCTGAGTAATATTGTGGAAGCTGGCATCGGAATCATAATTTTTACCAGTGCAGTGCTGTCCCCGCTCGCGATCGTCGTCGTGACTTCCGGGAGATTATCCCGGTGCGTCGCTATTGAATCGTTGTCAATAGCCAAAATAGTCACAGCGACGCACCCTACTTTAATTATAAAGCATTATATTATAGAGGCTGTGTAAGTCCCGATCGTCCAATTTGTTCCTATATTTACTAAAAAAATAGCGCCTGAGTTCCCCCAGACGCATACCATAAAATCTACAAATTGTCAACCCTAACTTAACCGTTTAAGGCTTCAGCACCGCCGGAAACTTCCAGAATTTCCTGGGTAATTGCCGCTTGCCGCGCCTTGTTATAAGTCAACGTCAAACTACGGATCAAATCGCTAGCATTCTCACTAGCATTATTCATCGCCGTCATCCGTGCAGCCAACTCGCTAGCAGCAGATTCTTGCAAAGCCCGCAGCAATTGGTTGTTCAAATACAAAGGCAAAAGTGCCTCCAGAATTTGCGCCGGATCTTGCTCGAAAATCATGTCGCGTGGCAAACTCTTCATAGGTGTACCAACTTTCTCCCGCGATACTTGAAACTGTCCGCCTTGCGATGTCAAGCGGAAGATTTCATCATCTGGAGTTTCCAAACCTTGAGGATCGAGGGGTAACAAGGTTTGAATTACTGGACGCGAACTAATTAGTGACACAAACTTGGTGTAAATTAGCTCAACTCTGTCCACAGTTCCCGACAGGAACAAAGACAGCAATTCGTCAGCAATTAGCGCTGCTTCCGGTGCTGTTGGGATTTGTTCTAAGTTAGTGTAAGTAGCATCGATCGGCTGTTCGCGACGTTGGAAATACTGAGTAGCTTTGCGTCCTACTAACACGAATTTGTAGTTTAAGCCTTCAGCTTTGATTTCCTTAGCGCGATTTTCGGCGTATCTAATGATGTTACCGTTGTAGCCACCGCACAAACCCCGATCGCCCGAAACAACCAAAATTCCCACTGTTCTGACTTCGCGTTTTTTCAGCAGCGGTAAATCCTGGCTTTCAAACTTCAAGCGTTCTGCCAAACCGTATAATACTTCTGCCAAGCGATCGGCAAAAGGACGAGTAGCAGTCACCTGTTCTTGAGCGCGGCGCACCTTAGCAGCAGCCACCAAGCGCATTGCTTCTGTAATCTTTTTAGTGTTCTTGACCGACTTAATGCGATCGCGAATAGTTTTCAGATTTGCCATAACTTTCTCCTTTTTCCTTAGCTTTTATTTCTGAGTTCTTAGTTCCCAGCCATCAGTTTTTAAGTTTAGCTACGGTAGAGACACGGCATTTTCTATTGGTATCAATTTTCAGACTGAAACCAGATGTCTCTATCGTTTTTCTCAAAGTCTCGATCCCCCTAAATCCCCCTTAAGAAGGGGGACTTTGAACGATCTTGTCCCCCCCTTATTAAGGGGGGCTAGGGGGGATCTCCGGGTTTAAAACACGCCTAAGGGGGATCTGCGACTTAACTAATGACTAATCACTGATGACGGCAGGACTAATTACGCAGAAACCAAGAAAGTTTGCTTGTATTCTGTGATGCCTTCTTTCAGCAGCTTCTCAGCTTCATCAGTCAAAGCCTTACCGCCTTGAACGATTTCGCCGTACTTCGGCTTGCTAGTCCGCAAATAGTCGCGCAAACCAAGAGTAAACTTGGTTACTTTGTCTACATCGATGTCATCCATGTAGCCGTTAATACCGGCATAGATTACAGCAACTTGTTCGTTCATCGGCAGAGGAGAACTTTGCGCCTGTTTCAACAGTTCCCGCAAGCGTTGACCGCGGGCCAATTGATTTTGAGTAGCCTTATCCAAGTCAGAAGCAAACTGAGAAAATGCTGCCAGTTCTTCAAACTGCGCCAATTCCAATTTCACCTTACCGGCTACTTTTTTCATTGCCTTAGTTTGAGCCGCAGAACCTACCCGCGATACCGAAATACCGGGGTTTACTGCTGGACGCAAACCAGAGTTGAACAAGTCAGAAGAAAGGAAGATTTGACCGTCGGTAATCGAAATTACGTTGGTTGGAATGTAAGCAGAAACGTCGCCTGCTTGGGTTTCAATGATTGGCAAAGCTGTCATGCTGCCTTCGCCCAATTCATCGCTTAATTTAGCAGCGCGTTCTAGCAAGCGAGAGTGCAGATAGAAAACGTCTCCAGGATATGCTTCGCGACCGGGAGGACGGCGTAGCAACAAGGACATTTGGCGGTAGGCCTGTGCTTGCTTGGAAAGGTCATCATAAATGACCAAAGTGTGCTTGCCTTTGTACATGAAATACTCAGCTAAGCTGGCGCCTGTGTAAGGTGCCAAATATTGCAGGGTTGCGGGGTCGCTAGCGTTGGCTGCTACGACGATTGTGTAGGCCATCGCGCCCTTTTCTTGCAGGACGTTGACGATGTTAGCTACGGTAGAAGCTTTTTGACCGATCGCCACATACACGCAAATTACATCTTCCGATTTTTGGTTGATGATTGTGTCGATCGCGATCGCAGTTTTACCTGTTTGGCGGTCTCCAATAATCAATTCCCGCTGTCCTCTTCCCACAGGAATCATCGCATCAATAGCGGTAATCCCTGTTTGCATCGGTTCGTAAACAGAACGGCGAGAAACGATACCAGGTGCCGGAGATTCAATCAAGCGAGACTCAGTAGTTTTGATTTCGCCTTTACCGTCGATTGGACGGGCCAAAGCATCAACTACGCGGCCCAACATTGCTTCACCAACGGGGACTTCAGCAATTCTGCCAGTAGCAGTAACTGCCGAACCTTCTTGAATGCCTAGGCCTTGGCCCATCAACACTGCACCCACGTTATCTTGTTCGAGGTTCAGTGCAATACCCACGGTGCCGTCGGCAAATTCTAGCAATTCGCCGGACATAGCCTTATCCAAGCCATAAATCCGGGCAATGCCGTCGCCTACTTGCAAAACAGTACCGACGTTAGAGACTTTTACATCTTGGTCGTACTGTTCAATTTGCTGGCGAATAATGCTGCTAATTTCGTCAGGTCTGATTGCTGCCATGTCAGTTATTATTTGTCAGTTGTCAGTTGTCGGTCAGTCGATTTTAGATTTTAGATTTTAGATTTTAGATTTACTCGCAGCATTGAATCTGGGAGTTTGAACTCTTAGTCTAAAATTTTGATCTTTCCACGACTTTAAGTCTAGTGCTTGTACCCATTTTTGGGCGGGTGGATGTTTTTGGCAAGAAAGAATTGAGATTTGGCAGTAAGTATTTGGGACTAACAACTCAAAAACAGAAATTCATTGATTTCTGCCTCCTGTTTAATTCTTCCCTTATTCTTTCTTCCTTCTTCCTTCTTCCTTCTTCCTTAAATCAGGAACTCAAGCGAATTCCGAGACGGCGCAATTGTCCCCGCAGGCTAGCATCAATTACTTGAGAGCCTACTTTAATTACCACACCGCCGATTAAATCTGCGTCTATTTTTGTTTCAATTTCTACGCTACGAGCGCTGGTCATCGCCTGCACTTTCTCGCGAACAGTCTGCTGTTGAGCGTCTGAAAGTGGGACTGCCGATGTAACTTCAGCCAATACTGTTTGGTTGAGTTCTCGGAGCTTTGCCAAGTATTGTTGGCCAATCCCTTCTAAAAAAAGAATTCTTCCTTTGTCTACTAAAAGCTTCAGAAAGTTGTGCATCAAGGGGCTCATTTCTTCACCCGCTATTTGCTTAATTACAGCTTTTTTAGTATCCGCTTTGATCAGCGGATTGGCTAAAAATTGACGTAATTCTTCCGAACCTTCTAGCAGGCTAAGCAAAGAACGAATGTCTTCGCCGAACTTTTCTGAGAGATTGCTGGACTGAGCCAGTGACATCAAGGCAGATGAGTAAGGCTGTAAGACTGCTGTGCTAACGATACTCACTTTTTAGCCTCCCAGTAACGCAATGCTGCGATCGATTAAGTGGTTTTGGGCGTTGTCGTCCAAGCGAGTTTTCAACTCACCTTCCACTTTTGCTAATGCCAAAGATACAACCGTCGATCTCAGTTGGGCGATCGCTCTTTCCCGCTCCGCTTCCAACTCTTGACCTGCTGTTGCTTTCATGCGTTCAACTTCCTGCGCCGCTTGAGCTAGAATTGCTTCTTTTGCTACGATCGCATTTGCTTCAGCAGCGGAGCGAATTCGTTCCGCTTCTGCTTGAGCCTGAGTCAATTTTTGCTGTTGTTCTGCTAAAGCTGCCGCTGCATCTTTTTGGCGAGTTTCTGCATCTTTAATCGCCTCTTCAATGGCGGAGCGTCTTTCGCCTAGGATATTTCCTAAGAAGCCGCGCCCGAAGTAAAACAGCAATCCAATAACAATGCTCAGGTTAATCAGGTTGGTTTCTAAAATATCGAAATTTAAACCGAAACCACCTTCTGTGCTAGCTTCTGTGGCTAGCAATAAAACAGTCCCCATGATTCTCTTCCATAATTGCGCGTGCAGGTTGGATGAACCGATTTAAGATTTGAGAATTCACCCAAAATCTAAAACTGTTCGATCGAGCTATTTGGCCAGTGCTGTGCCCAATAGCTTTTCAAGAATTTGTCGGCTCAGAGTATCTACCTCTAGTTCTAGCGAGCGCATTGCCTCTTGTTTTTGCTGCTCAATTTCTTGGCCTGCCTTTTCTCGCGAAACTTGAGCTTCTTTTTGAGCCTCAGCTACTTTTGCCGACGCGATTTTTTTGGCATCCGCTTGAGCCGTAGCAATTACTGCCTGAGACTGTTTGCGAGTTTCTCCCAGTTTTTGGTCGTATTCCTGCGCTAATTTCTGGGCTTTTGCCAAGCGTTCCTGAGCTGACACTTGAGTGGTACGAATGTATTCGTCCCGATCGTCCAGAACCTTAGTCATGGGCTTATAGAAAACCGCATTGAGGACTACCGTCAAAACTAGGAACTGCAATGCCATAAATGGCAAAGTTGCATCAAAATCAAACACTTTTAGTTCCTCCTTGTTTTTGGGGCGGAAAGACATCCGCCCCTTTTTTGCAATCCTTCAATATTAAGCGAAGGGATTAGCAAACAGCAGCACCAATGCAATAACGAGACCGTAGATGGTCAAGGATTCCATGAATGCTAAGCTCAGCAGGAGAGTGCCGCGAATTTTGCCTTCTGCTTCCGGCTGACGCGCAATACCTTCTACTGCTTGACCTGCGGCATTACCTTGACCGATACCAGGTCCAATCGCGCCTAAACCAATAGCTAGACCGGCGGCGATAACAGAAGCAGCAGCAATTGTCGGATTCATGATAAATTTCCTTAATCTTTGTGTACAGAGTTCAAGAGAGATGTTGGGTAATTGGTCATTAGTCATTAGTCATTAGACCGCTGGCTTTTGACTGTTCGCTATTCGCCTTTACCCAATTTTAGAGAGTTAATCGTGATGTTCGTCGCCGTGTCCTTCCAATGCTTCGTGAATGTAAGCTCCTGCCAAGGTGGCAAATACCAAAGCTTGAATCGCACTGGTAAACAGACCCAACATCATTACGGGCAAAGGTACGAACAGGGGAACTAATAACACCAACACCGCCACCACTAATTCATCCGCTAAGATGTTACCAAATAAACGGAAGCTCAGGGAAAGAGGTTTGGTGAAATCTTCTAAAATCGCGATCGGTAACAAAATTGGGGTCGGTTCGATGTACTTACTAAAGTAACCCAAACCCCGCTTACTGAAACCTGCATAAAAATATGCCAAAGAAGTCAGCAATGCGAGTGCTACCGTCGTGTTGATGTCATTAGTCGGAGCAGCTAGTTCGCCCGCTGGCAACTTAATTAGCTTCCAAGGAACTAAAGCGCCCGACCAATTCGATACAAAAATAAACAGGAACAATGTGCCAATAAATGGCAGCCAAGGACGGTACTCTTTCTCGCCGAGTTGATTTCTAGCCAAGTCTCGAACGAATTCTAAGGCGTACTCCATGAAATTTTGCATTCCGCTCGGAATTCTCTGCACATTGCGAGTTGCCGCGAGGGAAGCTATCAGGAGGAGAGCAATCACAATCCAGGAGGTAATAAATACCTGTCCGTGAACTTTGAGACTGCCTATGTGCCAGTAGAAATGCTTTCCTACTTCCAACTCAGCGAGGGGAAAAGCATTAAAGGCATTTAAGACATTTAGCATTTCCATTCACAAGAAGTTCACACAGTGGAGGGTTCACCGACTGCCTGACCCATTGGCAGGGTCGGTAACAAACAGGCTTTGCAGCATATAAAAGACGATCGCGCCCTTATACGTCAGAAATCCCAAAAATATGGGCAAAATCTGTAGCTCTTTCAACTGAGTTGATACTACAATCAACCCAATAAATACAGCTAACCTATTTTTGCTCAGACTCGTTTTTTGCGGGCCGATGCGTTCAACGTCTTTAGCCAACATTCTCAAGTAAACCACACCGGCGATCGCCCCAAGCATATAATTTAGGGCAATGTTGAGTGAATAAAAAATCCACACCGAGATAAAAATTATTCCCGTGAAAGCGAGAGTGACCACAAACAACTGTTGTTGAAGTTTGTAGAAATCTTGCATAGTGTCGGTGGACTCCGGTTCGGACGAACCTGTCTGAGAGATGTCCCCCGTTTCAGCGATGGATGCGCGAGATTGATCTGACAAGGTTACTTGACTTTTAAAGCAGTCGGTGTTAGTTGACTCCCACTACAATTAATTCGGTTGAAACCGTCTTGTAGCGACAAGTGTGACAAAAGCTACAGCTCGTACACTTCAGATCGAATAATACCACGCGCAGGTAACATAACTTAAAAAAAAATGAATTTTTTGATTGGTTTCTGAGAAAAGTCTGGCTGAGTTACCGAACCCAGGTAAGCGTGCCGAACCTTTCCGAAACCAGAAGCTAGAAGGGTTTTATGCAGACAGCCGGAGATTCTCTGAATATTTATCATGTTGTCGTTGTCGAGCGACTCGGAAATCTTTTTGGTCGATCGACATAATTCTACATCTCCCACCGCCCGATCGCACCAACTCACACTTTATATCGCCTGAAGCGCACAAAATCTTTCTTACTTAGTATAAAAAAACGGGAGCTTTTTGGCGAATATAAAGATTTGTAACAAAGCCCAACATTTTGCATAAAAATCGAGTTTTGCACCAGATAGGTCAATAGAACAACAAATTTAACATCGATCTCGGTGCTTACTGTGAAAACTCAAAACCTAATTACATCAACGCTAACAGCCTTTGTGGCAGCAGCAGGTTTCAGTGGCAGCGCGATCGCCGGTACGATTCGGCACGATCGATCCGACGCCCAGTACATAAACTTCGCCAACCAAAACCAATTTGCCAGCGTCGGCCGCCTCGACATGAGATTTGCTAACAACACGTTCACCCTTTGTTCGGGAACCCTGATCAGTGCCAACTGGGTACTAACCGCAGCGCACTGTTTTGAAAACGGTCAACAAAGTCTTGCTGGTGCAGGTTTTTCAATTGGCGGGCGCAGCTATTCAATCAATTTGGGACTTCAGAACGGAGGATGGGCCAGTAGCAACCGGAACGCGAGTGCAGGCGCTGACATAGGCTTGTATCGGCTCAGCAGTTCAATCTCGAACATTAATCCGGCCACCCTGTACTCCGGTACTAACGAAGATTTGCAAGTCGGCAGCTACGTCGGGTTCGGAAATACAGGCAATGGCTTAAGTGGCGAAAATGTAGGAACATACAAAACAAAACGAGCTGGTCAGAATACGATCGGCCTGGGTAGTCGATTAGGTTATTCCAACGGAATACTCGTGTCAGATTTCGACGATCCTCGATCGGTCGATCCCTCACAGCCATTGACTCGCCCTCTCAACCTAGAATACCAATTAGCCCGGGGCGATAGCGGTGGAGCACTGTTCATCGGCGGACTCCTGGCCGGTGTCAACTCTTTTATTACCAGCCAGAACAACCAGAGGTTGGCTGACTACGGCGATATTTCTGCTACTACTCGCGTCTCGTCGCAATACAACTGGATTCGGAATGCCATCAGCGGATTAGCTGGAACAGGAGTGCTCAATAGCTTACCTAGAACTAGCTCAAACTTTGGCCCAACTACTCTCGCGGAGCTCGTAATCGATCAATCCGACAGTATCGGCGACTTGTCACAACCACTGGAAATAGTACAGGATACTTGGGACAACTCCGAAGCAGTACCGGAACCGACAACAGTAGTCGGCGGATTGCTTTCCTTGGGGGGTTTTATTTTAGCCCGCCGCCGCCAAAAGTTAGCTCAAAAACAAGCTTGAAGCTAGGAGTAGGTGGACGCAGTTAAACGTAAAATCCGCGGCTAGAACCTGCTAGAAGCCGGACTTATTCAATAATTCCGGCTTCTCATGCAACGAGGTGAAATTCTCGAACAGCGGGGAGAAAGTTTTTATTCTCGTGGCTCGATCGACTAAGTTTGATTAAAGCAAACCGCTGTAGCGGCTGCAAACCGCTCCACTGGGCATCGGTAACAGTCAATCCGAGCTCTTGCGCTTTTGCTGTGACGGATTCTGGTATGGTTGCAGCATCCATCCACGGGGGATTTTGGTCGATCGCCAAATCGGTTCCGCATTTTCCAGTATGTTGGATTAATATTTGGTTTAGCTGTTCTCGGTAATCTTGAATTTCTGCACTTGTCACACAAGGAAGCTCTACAAGTGTTTGGCGTTCTGCTTGAGTAAAATGATTCCAATCTTGCAACTTGAGTTTGATGCCGCAAGTATCTAACTTGAGGCGTACTTGCATTGGGATGCAGCGCAGGGCTTCTACAAAGTCAGCTTCAAATTTAAAAAATGTCATAGATATATGGATTTGCAAATTAGATTTTTTTTATTAACCGCAGAGGGCGCAGAGAGCGCAGAGTAAGAGATGAGGGAGAAATCGATGTCGTTTTTTTGCTTCTTGGGTGCATCTCATTTTTGCAAATATCTTCGTAGGGGCGAAGCATTCCGGCAGACGATTTATTAGCTATCGCCAGAGATTGACTACCGGAATGCTTCGCCCTTCCCAAATTGAGATGCACCCTTTTGCTTTCTATCAATAATTGCAGAAAATCGAGTCCGCATTTATAATTAAATAATATTACAAATCATTGACATGAATCCCGTAGACTACCTTCGGATTAGTTTGATAGACCGCTGCAATTTCCGCTGTCTCTATTGTATGCCGGAAGGTAGCGAGTTGGACTATGTGTTGCAGCAGCAGTTGCTAACTCACTCGGAATTGCTAACTTTGCTGCGGGAAGTTTTCATACCTGTGGGATTTACTAAGTTTCGGTTGACTGGTGGGGAACCGCTGCTGCGCCCTGGGGTGGTGGAGTTGGTTGGGTCGATCGCATCTTTGCCCGAAACACGAGATTTGTCAATGACAACTAACGGCTTTTTGTTGGCGGGAATGGCGGAAAATCTCTACAGTGCTGGTTTGCGCCGGATTAATATTAGTTTGGATTCCCTGGAACCGGAGACTTTTGATCGGATAATTGGTAGTCGGGGACGATCGCGCTGGATGCAAGTTTGGCAGGGAATTCAAGCGGCTTATGAAGCTGGATTCGATCCGCTGAAACTGAATGTGGTGGTGATTCCCGGTGTGAATGATGGCGAAATATTGGAGTTGGCAGAATTAACTATTAACCGGAATTGGCACGTTCGATTTATTGAGTTTATGCCGATCGGCAATGGCGATTTATTTGGCGATAAAGGTTGGGTAGCATCGGCAGAATTGCGGCAACAAATTAGCGATAAATATGGTTTAGCCGAGTCGGGAGTGCGGGGAAATGGGCCGGCGGATGTGTTTCAAATTCCGGGGGCGAAGGGGACTTTAGGATTTATCAGTCAGATGTCGGAGTGTTTTTGCGATCGGTGCAATCGGATGCGTTTGTCGGCTGACGGGTGGCTGCGGCCTTGTCTGCTGAACGAAACGGGGCAAATTGACTTAAAAACTGCTCTGCGGAATGGGGTGTCTACGGTTGAATTGCGCGATCGAGTGCAGCAGATATTGGAGATTAAACCGGAGATTAATTTCAAGCAGCGAGATTCGGGAACTACTCAAGGAAATTACAGCCGCACAATGTCTCAAATCGGCGGCTGAACTAACCGACATAGAGCGCTGAAGAAATAAAATACTTAAGGCAATACTTGAGTATAATTGTCACAGTATTCGATTCTCAACAAACTCGATGACCATCAAGCCGATTCGGTGGGTTGGCCCTGCCCGCGAAGAAATCCAATCTCTTCCTGAAGAGGCCCGAAAAGAAGCCGGTTTTTCACTTTGGACTCTCCAGCAGGGCATACAACCACCAGACTTTAAACCGATGTCGATCGTAGGTAAAGGCGTTGAAGAAATTCGGATTCGGACAGAAAATGCCTATCGGGTTTTCTATATTGCTAGATTTGAAGAAGCTATTTATGTGCTCCACGCCTTCCAAAAGAAAACTCAGAAAACAGCCCAGAAAAATATCGAAGTTGGGCAGAAACGCTACCAAGAGTTGTTACAAAATCGTTTAAACTCAAGAGAACCGGAACAATGAGCGAAAATACTATTACCCAAGCAGCCGATAATATTTTTCTAGATCTCGGATTCTCATCTGAAGAAGCTGATAACTTACTAATCCGATCGCAACTAATTCTCGCCCTGACTCATCAGATTAAAGAGCGCGGTTGGACTCTCGATCAAACGGCTCAACATCTCCAACAGTCCAACGATCGAATCAAAGCTCTAACTCAAGGTAAAATAGGGCAGTTTTCCGTTGACAGTCTGATTGCAATGCTCAATAAAGTAGGTATGACTGTCAAAGTCGAAATTTGCCCCAAGGTAGCTTAGGTGAAAATTATGCAATTTGGCGCATTCTACAACTAAAACTCTCCTCCCAAAACTTGTCCAGCCGTCAAGTTCAACTGCGGAAAAGCCGGCGATATCAGCGCTTGTTCCCCTTGAAAAACCCCAACTTCGACATACTCACCTGATTCTAGTCGTAGTACCGCTACTATCTCCTCTTGAGGGTCAACAATCCAATATTCAGGGATACCCCGCGCTGCATATTGAGCTCGTTTACTAATGTAATCGCGATCGCGCCCAACTCTACCTGGACTAACAACCTCGACAACCAACTGAGGAGGCGGCATAGTTTGGGTGATGGTTAGCCTGGTTGCTGTCAGCAAGATGTGTTCGGGGCGCAAAACCACTAAGTCGGGGTAGCGGTTAGCTGCGTCGCCCTCCCGCAGGATCGGAACTTGGATTTCGCACAGGTGAAGTTTGATACACCGCCAAGGGATGCCAGTATTAACAAGCACTAAAAACAGATAGCTGACAATGGCGTTGTTGGGTTCGGATTCTGGCGGCAATGTTACTAAGTCTCCGTTAATTAGTTCATAGCGGTTGTCGGTGTCGTCCTCGTAGGCGAGGTATTCTTCAAAGGTAAGTTTTGACTGGTGGACTTGTATCATCTTTTGCCTTCCAGGATTGCTAAAGTTTTTAAGGCCATGCTTAAGTATAATTGTGACATTATTCGATTCTAACTCAAGGTAAAATTGAGCTATTTTCCGTATCTTCATTTCCTGTCAAATTAATCGGGCCAAAATCATCAGGAACCTCATCAAAAGATTGAATCTGCAATAGGCGCATCATCAGTTTCCACTGACGGGGTGTTGGTTTTGCTTCCGTTTCACCCGAAATCCAACGCTGGTAAGTACGCAGCGGAATCCCGCAATGCACGGCAAATTCAGCCTGAGATAGCTTTGTTCGCTCAATTCTCAAAGCCTCGATCGGCGATGCGCTCTCTTGTGGTCTTGTATCTTTTTTCGTCAAATATTGGCGCGTCATATTGACGTATTCTCCGAAATAACTCTATCATATCGGGTACGCCTTGGCGCAGTGCTCGAATCACTACACCAAAGCGATTCCCCCAATGTTGTCAACTCAACACTCGGAGTAATATCAATAATGCCAAAAAAACCAACTTGGTTGCGTTATGACCCAGATGAGGATATTTCCCGTCACGCAGCCGCCGATGATGAATGCTGCTACGAAATGGAGGCTAAATATGGATGGACACTCAAGAGGATAGAAAAACTTCAGGGTGACACCTTGAGGGCCGATTGCGTGTTCGAGGGTAAGACAGAATTTCCTCAGCCGTTTCACGAACAGGAAGATGACGACGATGCGTAAATACATTGTTTTTAGAGCCGAAGGGCGGCAACCGGGATGGGAAGATAGAATGCTATCTCACACTCATTCTCTGACTCGCATTCTTGCTGAATACTTTGATTCGTCCGATCGCCCGATCCCGCAACCAGGATACAGGCCAACTGAGTTTGTCAGGGTTGAAGCCGAACACGAACCAAATTTCCACGGTTGGAGTACCCATTACAAAACCGGAGATTGGGAAGTTGCGAGAGTGGAAACCTACACCTCTGATACTGAAGGTAGTTCGAGCGAATTCGGCACTGAAGGTAGTTCGAGCGAATTCGGCATGGTAGTTATCTGCTATTGTCGCTACAATCCGATCGGCTCACAGCTCAAACCAATGCCCGATCGCGAGGTGTCGATAGATAGTTTCGGTGGAGACAGGGTAGCCTACGAAACTTGGTTAGAATCTCAAAAAGATCGGCAACCTGCTGAAGTATAGTTAGGTAAATAGAAGAGCGATCGCTCACTCTTTGATTGACCAATTTCAGTCAAGGAATCTCGCCCTTCCACCAACCAATCTAACTGAAGGGCGATGATTGATTTTCAATTTGGGATTGGCGATTCGGTATGTCGGGCGATCGCTACGCACCTGATGGTGCTAACTAACAGTAGATACATTATTTCTGCGCTACAGCATACAAAACATTTACATCTAGTGCAGAAACTTCATTTGTCCGCAGAAATTGCAGATTTACTTGTCGCACGCGTTCCCTGGTAGCTGGATCGAGTTGGTCGATCGTACCCCGGAATCCTGCACCTAAAACTATTGTCCACCAATCCTCTGGAGAAGTCAGTTGGTGAGTGCCAACTTCTTCAAAAACTTTTACGTTTGTTGCACCACCTGATTCTAGTAGTGCTTGCAGCGAAGCAGAATTATTAATCCGATCCCACGGCGTAAATTTCCGATATAAATCTGGTCGTTCAGCCTCAATTGTACTCCAAAACATTTGATTGGCAGGTTCAAATACCTTTTCCCCCCAAGAGGTAATTGCGAGTTTCCCGCCTGGGCGAAGCATACGCCAAAGTTCTTGAACTGCTGCTAGCATATCTGGAACAAAGAAAATCCCGAAAACACAAACAATTGCATCAAAACTGGCGCTGGGGAAACCTAGATTTTCAAAATCGCCATATCGAAACTCAATATTTTCAAGCCCTTGTTGTTGTGACTTGTGACGTGCCAGTGCTAGAAGTGATTCGGCCAAATCTATTCCCAACACTTGTCCGTTAGCGCCTGCACATATGCCTGCTGGAATCGCAGAAGCGCCACTTCCGCAACAAACATCCAAAATGCGATCGCCCGGACGCAGCGAGAGTCGATCGATTGTTTGCTGTCCAAAGCGATTCCAGAAAGATAAAGCTGGAGCGTCAAAGCGATCGGATGCTGCATTAAAAACATTTTCTATTTTGGCGATCGTCTCTTGTTTGTTAAGCATTGATTAAACTGCTCCTTATTTTCAAGACTTGATTCTGTTTTCAGGATTTAATATATGTTGTCACATTCTGATAAGCTGTCGCGCATTTAAATTGCATATTCGGGACGCTGCTCAGAGCAACGTCCCACAATACTTTGATTATTTCTTGACATACATTTTAAATACAGAACAGCTTAGTAAACCAATTCTAGCATAACTTATTTTAGGAATGAGAATTAAATAACTTACAATTTTAATTATTGTGGGATGGGCGTCCCGCCCATCCCACTTTTAAGAGTGTAAGTTATTTAATTTTCGTTTCTTAGTAGCTGTAGGGTGCGTCGCCGTCGAAAATTTCTAAGAAAATAGCGACCATCTCTGAGTGACATACCTCACATAATCGTTAAAAACGATAACATTTTTTGGACGACAATATATTTGAGAAATTGTACTATTTTATCTTGGATATTACCTGAAGTTAATAACTGAAATTAGTGAGGTGCGTCAGTTCGGAAATTGTCGATTTTTAGCGGAAATTATCCAAGCTGACGCACCCTACGACTTAACGGTGTGTCAGTTCGGAAATTGTCAATTTTTAGCGGAAATTATCCAAGCTGACGCACCCTACGACTTAACTGGATTCTTTAATGGAGTAAGATGAAATGAACCGCGAAGACACGAAGGACACGAAGGAAGAGAAAGAAGAAGATGCAGTTCTTGCTTCGCGCTCTTCGCGTCTTCGCGGTTCGTTCAAATAATTAAAAAGCGCTATTAATTCGGTGTTAGCAAAATAAGCTGTTTTGATAAGATCGATCGCACTTCATCCAATCCCACCTCAACATCCGCCAAAATCTCCCCTATGCTTTTGCCAGACGGGCTTCCCTCTTTCTCCCCCCCTTGGTAAGGGCTTCCCTCTTTCTCCCCCCCTTGGCAAGGGGGGGCTGGGGGGGGTAAACAACCTTGCAAAAACTCAAATTCAGCACTTGACAAATTGAGCAATTGGTAGTTGCAATCAAACACTTGTTGACTCGGCCAACCGTGCATACAAACGCTCAACTCTGGAATTGCCGCCAAAAGTGCTTTATCATCCGACCAATCAATTTTATTAACAGGCTTTTTGCCCAAGAAAAACTCGTAATGAGTGATTTCCGTATCCAACAATTCAATTAATCGATAAAGCTCCCGTTCCGTCAAACCCTGAGCTCTTTCTATCAATTCCGGTGCTTTGCCCAAAAGTCTTTCTAACTGCCAATATCCCGGATTTGAGAAACCGATAAATTCTAATCCAGAAGCGTCAATTAACTCGAACAAAGTCTCGATGTTGTAGTCAATTTCCTGCGGGTGAACGTACATATCGGCAAAACATTCGTCTCGCAGATTTTCTCCCGCCCAACGCTGTTTTTCGTACTTGACAAGGCGGTTGGTTTCTGGTAGCGAAGCAAAGATTTCACGGCCGACTTTCACACCATCGGGATAGTCGCCTTTTTGAGTTCCTTGGAGAAGTGCGATCGCCCTTTGCATCAATTGAATTTCCCAGCGGCCCAATTCAGCATACACAAAAATGTGCATCAAGCCACCAGGAGCTAACTTCGCCGCCAGTGCTTGAATGCCACGAATCGGATCGGGCAAATGATGCAACACGCCCACGCAATTGATCAAATCGAACTCGCCTTCGAGTCGATCGGCATCGTACAGGCTGAGGTGCCGAAAATCTGCTTCTCGCGCGCCCGATCGCCTACAACGTTCTTGTGCTACCTTCAAAGCACCGGAACTAAGGTCGATCGCTGTTACCGACGCTTCAGGATTCAAGTGAATCAGATAATCCGTACTCGAACCCGTGCCGCAGCCAGCATCCAAAATCCGAACATCCAGTTTTGGCGGCTTTTGGCCAGTGCAAAAATTGTAAGCATCCGGCCAACTCCAGCGCCAGTTGTATCCCGGTGGTGGTTCGTCCGACAAAGGATCGGGCGGGAAAGGAAAAGTATCGTAAAGCCGACGCACGGCAGCACTGATATCAGGCGAAGTTTCCATAGATTAGGGAAGAGTTTTAAGTGTTGAGTTGGGCTTCGGGATGGGATTGGACTGACGGCTGACAACTGCCTACTGACAACTGAGGGCGGGCACTCTTGGCACCGCCCCTACCAACTGCCTACTGACAGCTTCCGCGTAATAAAACTTATCATTTTTTCTCATATAAGCTCTCTTAAATCTATACAATAAATCTCGGCAGGCTTTTTAACAAACGAGGACTGTCCATCACCCAATGCTGAGCTTTCGGGTAAGGCAGCGGCGTCTTTCGGCAGAAAGTAAAAAGCCCAGAAAAAGGCAGAAGAAAATTTTGGATTTTCTTTTTCCTGAATTCACGGCTCTTGCTGCGATCGTCGCAGGAGTCAGCTATCCTGCCTTTGTATTTTTTCCAGGAATGTACGGGCGAAGCAAGCGCGGAGGGAGTGCCCCGTCGGTGTCTTCGGGTCGGACATTTCCCGGCAGGACGAAAGATGAAACCAAAACATTTTAATCTAAGAAAGTAAGCGCCCTAACCTCGTGATAGGTCAAGGCAAAAAGTAAACAAAGCAAAAATACCTAATTTTACCTGCATGAGAAGGCAAGGTTAGTCTGGGTAAATGCTGCAACGATTTAGATAGGGAGCGAAGGAGTCTAATGACTGTAAAAGCAAGTGGTGGAAGCTCAGTTGCCCGTCCGCAACTATATCAAACTGTACCAGTCGCAACGATTTCGCAAGCTGAACAGCAAGACCGCTTCCTACAGCGGGGCGAACTGAGCGAACTGGCAAGTTATTTCAGTTCCGGTGCTCTTCGGATCGCGATTTCTGAGACGCTGACCAGAAACTCGGAACTCATAGTATCCCGCGCAGCCAACCGGATTTTTGTCGGCGGTTCCCCGCTGGCATTTTTGGAAAGACCAGCAGAACCAGTGATGGCTATGGCTGGCGCAACTCGCGGCGGCTCGGTAAATGTCTCTGAAGGCATGAAACTGGGAACTGTTACTTACGTTGAAGGTCGCGCAGGTGGCGGCGGCGGTAACGGCAAAGGCTCAGGTGGCGGCGGATTCTTGGGCTTGGGAAATCTGTTTTCCACTAACGGCGGCGGTGGCGGCCCAATTCCAGCAGGATTCCAGCCGATTAATGTCTCGCGCTACGGCCCGAGCAACATGACCAAATCTCTGCGGGATTTGAGCTGGTTTTTGCGTTACATTACCTACGCGATCGTTGCTGGCGACCCGAACATTATTTCGGTGAATGTGCGCGGATTGCGGGAAATTATCGAAAATGCTTGCTCGTCGGCGGCGACAATTGTGGCAATGCAGGAAATGAAGGCTGCATCCTTGAACTATTTCAAGAATGATGAGGCCGCACGCACGATCGTCGCACAGTATTTTGACGTAGCAATTACCGAATTTAAAGCTCCTACACCTTCACCGAAGGTGCGTCAGCGCGAAACCAATGACCAGCAAGGGCTGCAACTTCCTCAAATCTACTTCAACGCAGCGGAAAATCGGGCGAAATTCGTCATGAAGACGGGTCTGTCGTCGGCTGAAAAGATTGAAGTAATCAAAGCAGCTTACCGCCAAGTTTTTGAGCGCGACATTACCCGCGCCTACAGCCAAAGCATTTCTGACCTGGAATCTAAGGTCAAAAACGGCGAAATCTCCATGAAAGAGTTTATTCGCCGCCTTGGCAAATCTCCTCTGTACCGCCAGCAATTCTACGAGCCGTTTGTCAACAGTCGCGCTGTAGAACTGGCGGCCCGCCACTTCCTCGGCCGTGGTTTGAGCTCGCGGGAAGAATTTAGCAAGTATTTTGCGATCGTCACCAAAGGCGGCCTGGCAGCCCTCGTAGACGCGATGGTTTATTCTCAGGAATATTCCGACTACTTCGGCGAAGAAACAGTCCCTTACCTGCGCGGTTTGGGCCAGGAAGCTCAGGAATGTCGCAACTGGGGCCCGCAAATTGATTTGTTCAATTTCAGCGCTCCTTTCCGCAAGGTTCCTCAGTTCATCACCTTGTTCGCAGGCTACACTCAGCCTCTACCAGATCAGCACGTTTACGGTATTGGTAACGATCCGCTGGAAATTCAGTTCGGTGCGATTTTCCCGAAAGAAACTCGTAACCCTAAGAACCGTCCAGCTCCCTTTGGCAAAGACACTCGCCGGATCTTGATCCGTCAAGGTGCGGGGATTGACAATCAATTGAGTAACCCAGCGGCTCGCGGTGCGGCTCCTGGTTCTCTGGGCCCCAAGGTCTTTAAACTAGACCAGTTACCCAGCAACTATGTGGCTTCCAAGAAAACCGCTCGCGGTGCCTCCAGCAGCTACAGCAATGCTTCCAGTGTCAAATATACCGAAAGTTCGACTCAAGCGGTGATTCGGGCTGCTTACCTGCAAGTGTTTGGTCGCGATGTGTTCGACGGCCAGCGCCAAAAGGTGGCGGAAATTAAGCTGGAAAACGGCGACATCCCGATGCGCGAGTTTATTCGGATGTTGGCGAAATCCGATGTGTTCCGCAATATGTACTGGAGCAAGCTTTATGTTTGTAAGGCGATCGAGTACATCCACCGCCGACTCCTGGGACGCCCTACTTACGGCCGTCAGGAAATGAACGCTTACTTTGACATTTGTGCCAAGAAGGGTTTCTACGCGCTGGTCGATAGCATCATGGACAGCATGGAGTACAACGAAGCTTTCGGGGAAGATACAGTCCCCTACGAGCGCTATGTGACTCCGGCTGGTTTGTCGATGCGGACGATGCGATCGGGTTCCTTTGGTGAGAAAAAGGCCAACGTTGAGCCGACTCCTGAAACACCTCGGTTTATCGAATTGGGTACTGCGATCGATGGCGGAGATCTTCAGTTGCAAACTCGGATTGCTCAAGGTGTGAGCAAGCGCCGTGAACAAACTAAGGTGTTCAAGCTAACAACTACTTCGGATAAGGTAGCTTTGAAAACTTTAATTCAAGCTGTTTACCGTCAAATTTTTGAGCGTGACATCAACTCGTATGTTGTGAAGAATGAATTCACGGCGTTGGAAAGCAAACTTGGCAACAATGAAATCAATCTCAAGGAGTTCATTGAGTGTTTAGGTTGTTCGCCGCTGTACGTGAAACAGTTCTATGCACCTTATCCAAATACTAAGGTGATTGAGTTGGGTACGAAGCACTTCTTGGGCCGTGCTCCTCTGAATCAAGCGGAGATTCGGACTTATAACCAAATCTTGGCAAGTAAAGGGATTAAGGGCTTTATCAATGCGATGTTGCTGACTGTTGAATATGCTGAGGCTTTTGGTGAGGATACTGTTCCTTATCGTCGCTTCCCAACTCTACCGGCTGCTAATTTCCCGAATACTGAAAGGCTGTACAACCAGTTGACTAAGCAGAATTCTGATGTTGTGGTTCCGAGTTTTGAGCCTGCGACTGTTACTGACAGAAGTTAGATTAATTTGAGTTTTTGGATGTTAAATTACTGGTAATTTAACGTCTCAAATAGTTGAAGGGCTGGTATAGTTACCGGCCCTTTTTTGGATAATTTGGATTTTTTTAACCGCAGAGGGCGCAGAGAGCGCAGAGTGAGGAAAGAGAGAGTGTGGTAGTGGAAGTTGTTTCCTTTATCGCGTGTTCCTCAACGTGAAAGTGTCAATTACAATGGATAGAATAAATTGGTATAAAAATTGGGTTCTATAATATAAATTATGTGAATGCGCCCCGGTGAGTGAGGACACACTCAACCGAGACGACTTCTCCAAAGTTCGACTATCCGAACTAGGAGTAACTTAAGTATGACAAAACCCAGATACGACGAGGAGAAAGATGAAACCCGCCATGCGGCAGCGAATGAAGAATGCTGCGAGGATATGGCAGATAATTACGGGTGGACGCTGAAGCAGGCAGAGCTAGTCGCAACTGATGTTTTACCTGTGGATTGCGTTTTCGATGGCTACTGCGAGTTTCCACCCTCTCGCATGGATTTAACGCAAGGCGACTATTTCAAGGAGGACAAAGAAGATGCGTAAACTGATTCTGTTCAAAGCGGATAAAGGTGAAATTGAAAAGTATCGTCAGAAAACTGAGACACAAATCGGAAAGTCATTTTACCGCATTGCAAATGTGGATTCAGTACCTTCTTTAACTAACACCATTGCCGAACACTACGACTCTAGTGGCAAACCTGCTCCTGCGATCGGACACCGACTGACGGAAACAGTGCCAGAAAACCGGGACTCCTTTCGAGATAGTGGCTGGGAAGTTGTGCGGGTGGAAGAATACACCCCTGAAATCCCGCCTCCCTATGGTGCAGGATTTGATACAATTTGCATTTGCTACTGCGCCTATAAGCCTTTAGCACCTGAAAATGTCTGGATGAAAAAGGCTCATCGCTTTGCTCCATCCCTAGATTCCTTTGGTGGTGATGAAAAGGCTTATCAGGAGTGGCTAGCTACTCAGTCGGAGGACGTGCAGGCTGAATCGAAATCGGCAATGGAGTGGCTCAAGACTCAAGAAAAACAGCATTAAAACCAAGCTCGCAGGTCGCGTATTGCCGCAATTTCATCTTCTTTTGCCTGTTCTAGAAAAGCAATTAGCCTTTCTTTCGGCACTTGAGGAAAGGTAGGACTCGATTCAACCTCCATATACTCGCCCTCGTGCAATTGATAAATTCGCCACACTTTGCCATTGAACCGCCAAAACTCCGGTACACCAATAGCAGCGTAGAATTTGTTTTTCTCAATATCAGTATGAGTAATATCTACTTCTACCACTAAATCAGGCGGAGGATCTTTGGTAAAATCAACATTTCGGCCTTTGACGAGGGGTTGATTTTGAATATAGTAGGCATTATCTGGTTCGGCTCCCTTTTTCAGAAAAGGATAGTTCATAGTTGTTGAACCCATCGTTTTCATCCGCATCCCCATGAGTTCAATCAGCGTCCGAATAAAACACTCGATTAATCGACTTGAAAATTCGTGTTCTTCTAAGGGCATGGTGATTTCTAGAATCCCGTTGTCATAGATCAAATGACAGCCTCGTGACTGGGGTAAGGCATTGAGAATTTGTAGATAACCGTCCCAAGATAACCCCCAAATTACGACGCGCTGTTCGCCAATAGGTTTTTGCAGTTCTGCTGTAGCTTCTGGTGCAGATGTTACCACAAGTGACCTCCAAGTGGAATTGATATTGATGGTTTACTCTAAGGCTAACTTAGTTTACATTGATTTGGCAAATTTCTAACATCCGTTTGACTTTTGGCAACTGTCTTTCCGATTTCCGAAAAGCCAGCCAAATCCGATTGGTAACAGCCTGTGTAGGTTTAAGCACAAGTGTCAAACGATTTTCTGTCACCCAATCTGCACACAAGTAATCGGGAAGCACGCTAAAGCCAAATCCGCATTCAACGGCTTGTCTAATTGCTCTTAAATCGGGAATAATTAGTTTGGGTTGAACATCGATTCTTTTGCCAAACACGACGCGCCAAAAGCGGCGGGCGATCGGTAATTCTTCGCTGTAAGCAATCCAAGGTTGAGTTAATAGCCATTGAGAAAGTGGGTTTAAATCTGCTTGACTGATTCCTTCAGCAATCGGAATCGCCATATTTGGCGGCCCGACTAGCCAGAAGTTTTCCTCGAATAGTAGTTCATATTCAATGTCAGACAAGGTAATTTTTTGGGTAGCAATTACGATGTCTAGTTTTCCGGCTTTGAGTTGTTGGATCAACTCCGATGTTAGTCCAAATTGGATTGTGTAAAAAGTGTGATCGTCTTGGGGTAATTGACTGAGGATGCGATCGGTAAAAAATTCTTGTGGTGTACCGATTCTGATGGTTTGTGGTGTTTCGGCGCTGGAGTTTTTGTGGGGAATTGATTCGAGTTTCTCGATCGCACTTGCAACTTGACTATACAGTCTTTTTCCCGCATCCGTCGGCACCATCCGTCTCGGAGTTCTTTGAAACAACGGATTTCCCAAAGCTGACTCTAGGGCTGCGACGTGTTGGCTGACAGCCGGTTGTGTTAGGTGCAAAACTTGGGCTGCCCCGGATACGGTTCCGACGCGGTAAACCTCGATAAAGCTGCGATACCACTCAAAGCTAATCATAAGGAAGTTCGGCAATGGATTTTAGGAACGGGCAAGATGCCCATTCCACAAGAAATGCACTTTTTGTGGAACAGGCCGGAAAGCCTGTTGCTAAGCCCCCACAAGAAATGCACTCTTTGTGGAACAGGCCGGAAAGCCTGTTGCTGACAATGGTGAAATATCTCAGATTTAACGGATGTTAGGAAGTTCGGCATTGGGATTTGGTATAACTAGATTTATAGTTACACGAAACTTTCATAATTTGTATTTTAGATGAATTCGACCTAGGATAAAAACAACGAGCACAAAGACACCCACAACAGGAATCGAATATGACTAGCCAAAAAGTTCTGATTGTTTTAACCAGCCACGATACTCTTGGTGACACTGGTAAAGAAACTGGTTTCTATCTCCCAGAAGTAACCCATCCCTTGGACGCATTTACTAAAGCCGGATTAATGGTAGATTTTGTCAGTCCAAAAGGTGGCAAAGCCCCAATGGTTGGGATTGATTTAGAAGACCCGCTAAATAAGGCTTTTTTAGATGATTCTGAACAGGTTTCACGAGTCGAAAATACTCTGAATCCTGCACAAATTAAACCCGCAGAATATGCTGCTATTTTCTATGCTGGCGGACATGGAACCATGTGGGATTTTGCTGATAACCAGGAACTTGCTGAGATTGCGGCTGCGATTTATGAAGCAGGCGGAATTGTCGGTGCTGTCTGTCACGGGCCTGCGGCGTTAGTCAATATTAAGCTGTCTGACGGTACATACCTGGTTGCTAACAAGACTGTGGCTGCTTTTACTAATGAAGAGGAAGCGGCTGTGGGATTGACTGATATCGTGCCGTTTTTGCTGGAGGCGAAGTTAATTGAGCGTGGGGCTAATTTTACTAAGGTTCCTAATTTTCAAGTTTGTGTTGTGGCGAGCGATCGACTCGTCACAGGGCAAAATCCCGCTTCCGCCGCAGGTGTAGGCGAACGAATGGTAGAATTAATTAATGCAAAATAGCACTTTGAAATCTGGTGAATCGGTACAGCCAACAGTTTCGGCAAATTAATCTTGCTCGGTGATAAATCTGTTACGGGATTCGCTGATGCAATTAGATTTGAGGTTGGAGATCCCCGCCAATCTTAACTGGATAATCCATCGGGGCGAGTGCAAGTGCTCGCCCTTTCTGCATTCGGTTAACCCTACTCAAATACCCAATTTTACTGGAGAACATTACCGCCCACAGTTCGTCTTTGATTTTAGCAGACAAATTCGCGATCGCCTGTGTCAGATGCTGTTCGGCAAATTCTCCGCAATCAATCTGTTAGTTGTGATGACTTGAGTCCTCTGATTTTGGAGAGAACTCAAGTCCTCACGCTCGAAGCAATCAAGTTATTACTGACTTTTGTTCATTCCGTGACTGCAAAAAATAAGTGGGATTTGTGATTGCGGATTCCGATCTACATTTAGATATTGAAAGACCAATAAAACATCAAAACAACTAGCAATTTGTGCGGAGCGGTCAAATTGCTCAATGAAGAAGCTCTTAGGGCATAATATTATAAAACAGAGAACAGGGTATGGAACTAAATTTACAGAAATTTTATACGGCCTGCAATCCCAGCTACACCCTGGCAGTAGCAAATCAAGAAGACCGACAATACTATATCGATTTTTCGTCAGTGCGGGGCGGCACAATCGTAGAACAATTGGAGCGCACCATCAGCCGTCTCTCGCCCGATGTACCTACCTGTCAATTATTTACCGGTCACATCGGCTCGGGGAAATCCACAGAATTGCTGCGGCTGCAAGCTCAATTGCAGGAGCAAGGTTTTCATGTGGTTTATTTTGAGTCGAGTAAAGATTTAGACATGGCTGATGTCGATATCACTGACATTTTGTTGAGCGTGGCGCGTCAGGTGAGCGAAAGCATTGAGAAAATGAAAATCAAGCTGCAACCGACGGGTTTTAAAGCTTTGCTCAAGGGCGTTGCTGATGTTTTTCAAACTCAAATAGATCTGAAAGCGGGAGCTTCTGTCCCCGGTTTGGGTGAGGTAAATGCTAGCACGGATGGAGAGTTTTCTTTGTCTTTGGGTATTGGCAAAATTACTGCTAAGGCGAAGGATGCTCCGAATTTGCGATCGGAGTTGAGGCAATATTTGGAGCCGCGGACTAATGTAATTTTAGATGCGCTCAATAAGGAGTTGCTGGAACCGGCTAATCAAGAACTCAAGCGCCAAGGTAAACAGGGACTTGTGGTAATTATCGACAATCTCGATCGCATACACCTGTGCGCGAAACCAACGGGGCGGATGCAGCCGGAATATCTGTTTGTCGATCGCGGGGAGCAGTTGGCAAGACTGAACTGTCATGTCGTGTATACAATTCCTTTGGTGCTGATTTTCTCTAACGACTTGGGTCAGCTTAGCAATCGCTTCGGGGTAGATCCAAAGGTTTTGCCGATGGTGCCGGTGCAATTGAATGACGCTTCTGAGTGTGCAGAGGGTGTCGAATTGCTGCGACAGATGGTTCTGGCGCGCGCTTTTCCAACAGTGGAGGCGTCGCAGCGCTATGCTTTGGTTGGCAAAATTTTCGATTCTGCCGAAACTCTCGATCGCCTCTGTCGAGTTAGCGGGGGTCATGTTCGCAATTTGTTACAACTACTCTATAGCTGTCTGCAAAAACAAGACCCTCCTGTGTCGCGGGAAACTTTGGAAAATGTGATTGTCCAACGCCGTCACCAGCTTACTTTGGCGATCGAACCTGATGAGTGGCAATTACTCCGCCAAGTATCTGCTACCAAAACAGTGAATGGTGAAACTAAATACCAAATTTTGCTCCGCAGTCTTTGGGTATTTGAGTACCGTTACGGCGAGGATTACTGGTTTGATGTCAATCCGATTTTGGCTGACGCGAAGGAGTTTCGGGATACCGAAAATGCGGCCAAATAGCTTTGATTTGTAAAAGATTAAAGATGTATAGCCTTCTCAGAAAGATGAGGTACTCATGGGCATAGGGCATAGGGCATAGGGCATAGGGCATAGGACATACCTCACCCCGCTTGAGAACCGCTATAAATTACTTTCAAATTATCTGCGTCGATCTGCCTTAAATCTGCGGCTTCTGCATAAATCTTTGATTGATACAATAAGTTTCTTACTTCTTCCTGATGACAACTGACAACTGACAACTGACAACTGACAACTGACTTCAAACTATGATTAAAGGCACTACTAAACTGCTCGGAGTAATTGGTCATCCGATCGCACATTCTCTGTCCCCGGTGATGCACAATGCTGCCATTTCTCACTTGGGTGTCGATTTTGTTTACCTGCCGTTTCCGGTAAAACCAGAGGATTTAAAGGCTGCGCTGGCAGGATTTGCCGCGATCGACCTTCGGGGATTTAGCATCACGATTCCTCACAAACAGGCAATCTTACCGCTGCTGGCGGAGGTTTCTCCCATTGCTAGGGCGATCGGCGCAGTCAACACCGTCTACCGCACTGACAAAGGTTGGTGCGGCACAAATACCGACGTAGAAGGCTTTCTCGCGCCGTTGCAAACAGAGGGTTTTCCCACTTTCCGATCAGATTCCGATCCCCCCCAGCCCCCCTTAAGAAGGGGGGAGAATTCACTCAAAGTCCCCCTTCTTAAGGGGGATTTAGGGGGATCTCCGGGTTTAAAAACCCCCCTAGGGCGGGCTTCCGATTGGAGTCAGAAAGTAGCGGTAATTTTGGGGAATGGCGGGGCGGCGAGGGCTGTTGTGGCTGGATGCGCTCAATTGGGATTTGCAGAGATTCACGTTGTCGGCCGCAACGCCCCCAATTTAGCGGAATTTCAACAGAGTTGGGTGAATTCTCCGATGCCGATGCAGAATTTGCAGGTGCATACTTGGGATAATTTGTCAATGTTGATTTCGCAGGCCGATTTGCTGGTGAATACAACTCCTGTGGGAATGCACCCGCACGGGGAAAAGTCGCCGGTTGCTGCTGCTGCGCTCGATCGAATTTCCGCAGGTGCGATCGTTTACGATCTGATTTACACCCCGAATCCTACTCAGTTGCTCAAAGATGCACAGCTTCGCGGTGCAATACCGATTGACGGACTAGAAATGCTAGTTCAACAAGGAGCAGCAGCCTTGAAAATTTGGCTGGACACAGAATATGTCCCTGTGGATGTAATGCGCCAAGCCTTGCGCCAGCATTTAGGTTTAGACTAATGCCGTCTCCTCCTGGAGCCGGACACGGCAGTGCCGTTTCCCGGAGGAGGTTAAGAATTTGACCTTGAATTCGCGCTAAGCTGAGTAAAATATATTTACGCTGCAATTGTTATGAAATTTCGAGCTATCAGTCTTCTTTTTGCCACTTGGGCGATCGCAATTTTGAGTTTGGTATTCACTCCACCAGCTTGGGCTACCACACAGATTAAACTTTCCGATCTTTCCTATCACGAATGTCCCGCAGAAATGGCAGAAGGAACAGTCACCAGCGGCAGTTCTATGGAAGCTAATTGCTTTTTGATTACTGGGAAAGCTGAAAATACTAGCGGCAAACCTGTTTTTGATGCTGATATTTTCGGTCGTATTTATGATGCAGATGAAAATCCAGTGATGCAAAACCGGACTCGCTTAGGTTCTATCGAAGAAGTTCCTCCCGGAATTAGCGATTTTCAGCTCAGAATTTCGGTTGCAGCCAATCAACGAACACCTTTGCAGCTCAAGCAGTTTAAAGCTACAGGTTTTACTGGCGTGGTTCGCCGTTAGTGAAACTATAGCCTTTCGAGCGAAATATGAGGTGCTCATGGGCATAGGGCATAGGGCATAGGGCATAGGGCATAGGGCATACCTCACTTTTTCGAGAACGGCTATAAATGTAAATTCCCCCTATAAGGGGGAAGTTTTAAACCCTATTTTTCTGATAACTAAAAAGCGGTTTGCAAGCTGCCCAAAAGACCGATCAGAAATTGCGAGCCAAACTGAAGTACAAAAAACGCAATCATTGGAGAAAAGTCAATACCTCCCAAGGGGGGAATAATTGAGCGGAAGAGATTGAGGTAAGGATCTGTTAACTGACTCAAAATCGAAAACGGGGGGTCGTACCAATTGATGTTGGGGAACCAGCTTAACAGTACCCTAATAATCATCAGGACTAGATAGATTTGCAGAAATGTCGCTAGCGTGTTTGCCAAAAGGCCTATTGAATAACTCATAAATTTTGGTTGTCGTTTGAGTAAAGTTTACAGACACTTTAACTTTGAGTTTAGCATAGCTGCGGAAGAGGGAAGGCACTGAGGGTAGAGGCTGAGCAATTTTGTGGTTCCTTTTTACTTTTGCCTTGGTTTTTAATGGGAAAGTTGAACAGAGAAATGTGCGACAGTTGGTCGATCGCCCGCATTCTACTCCCCGACTGCTCTAAAATATTCAATCTTATTCAGGAGTCAGGGGCGATCGAACCCTCGCTGTTGTGGGCTGGCGCGTTCCCGTTGACATCGCCGAGTTGCAGCCGCACGTCATCAATTGCCTGATTTAGCTGGGCAATTTTATCTTCCAAACTCAGCCTTGCTACTTCCATCCCTTCGGCTTCGAGTTGGCTGGCTTTCCTCTGGCGCATCTTTCTGGTCTTGGCATCGGAAGGATCGCTCAGCAAAGCTTCAGCAGCGCGCCTCGACAGCACCGCACCCAAAACTGCCCCCACCAAGCCCCCAACTGCGGCTCCCGCAATAAATCCGCCTGTAAAACCCTCTCGATTGCTCATGGCTCAACTCAACTGCGCGATATTTCCTTGATTTGTCTATTTTTACACTCTCTGGAGCGATCGACCTGGAGAGGATTTTAGATTTTAGGTTTGAGATTTTAGGTTTGAGATTGAAATACGATCTCGAAAAATGCTTCGGAAGCACAAAGCCCACAGGGGCATCAAGTCGGTTAATTGCCAGCTCAGGCGATAATTCCGACTTCAGAGTTGAAGCGAATCATCTCCAAAGATCGATCGCCATACATATCTTCAATGTGCTCCAAACAGCAGTCGATCGCAAAATCGTTCAACTCAGCAGGCTCAATCCCGTACATATCCTGAAACACTTCCTCGTCTACCCGACAAAAGTGCGGGCGATCGGCATAAATTCCGCATTCCCTCGTTTCTTTGTCAAAGTTTATACACCAACCGTCATCTCCCACTAAGCTCAAGTAGAGCGCCAATTGCTCGGTAGATAAATACTCGTCCAGGTCAGGGCGCTCTGTTGGTTCTAGGTAACAACAAGCACCGCACTGCTTTACGCAACGCCAAGTAGCCATAATTTGATTTTAGATTTTAGATTTTAGATTTTAGATTTGGAGCATTATCTGGAAAATGCCCAACTTTAAGAGAGATTAAAGCCTTTCAAGTATACCAAGTGCCAGCGCCGCAGAAGGAGTTCGCGAAAAGACGGTTCGATTTTTGATTGCGAACACTCTCCGGTAAAGGCATCCAGCCCTGGTTCCTGTACGGATGACTGTTTTATGCTTGGGGCTGGCTCTTTTTTGGCTGTGAGCTTTATCAAAATCTACAAGTACATCACTTGTCAAGTATGATGTACCTGATGGTAAATTGAAGCCTCGGTAGACAGTCGCGGATAATGTTGATATGTATAGACAACCGCGCGATATGGCTACCAAGCGACCAAGAACTACCATCAGCTTTGACTTTGACGAGTACAAGGAGTTAAAAATTTGGGCTGATTCTGAATTTCGTTCCATTCCTCAACTGGTTCTTGTCTTGGTCAAGAAAGCCTTGATAGAGAGGAATAAACGATCGTCAGATCCAGCCAGCGCACCTCCGAGTGAACCTGATAGCTCCGGACTCACATAAACCAAACCCCCGCCAACTACCAAAGCTAAGCGGGGCAAGGAAAGTAAGGAAGCTGGCTAATATCTAGTATAAATCTAGCAAAGGAGGAACAACACCATGATCCAAGCCCAAACAATCCCCAAAACAGTCACTTTTGATGAGTTCGCAGCCTGGTATCCAGAGAACTCAGTTCACCGCTACGAACTACACAATGGAGTAATTGTCGAAATGCCTCTAGGAACTGGCCGCCATTCCGGTGTTACAGGTTTTATCAGCTTAAAAGTAGGAGTTGAAATTGACCGACGCGAATTACCTTACTGCATCCCTGGTGACTGCCTGCTTAAACCCACTCGCGATGAGGCTGGTTATCAGCCCGATGTAATTGTCCTAGATCAAGCATCTCTGGCAAAGGAACCGCGCTGGGAAAGGGAGTCCATCATCACGATGGGGTCTTCGATCCGACTGGCTGTAGAGGTCGTCAGCACGAACTGGCGAGATGATTACCATTTCAAATTTGCTGATTACGAAGAAATTGGCATCCCTGAATACTGGATTGTGGACTATTTGGGTTTAGGTGGCCGCAAGTTCATTGGGAATCCCAAACAACCCACCCTTTCAGTTTGCCAGTTAGTAGATGGGGAGTATCAGGTAAAGCAGTTTCGGGGCGATGACACTGTTGAATCGCTGGCTTTCCCAGAATTGAGGTTGACTGCCGAGTTGATTTTTCGGGCAGGTTTGCCTCCAAGCAGCCCCATGGATGAACCGGACTAATTACGATCGCCCAAACTCAGGGTTTTTTAGCCGAATTTGCGATCGCCCGCAGGTCGATCGTTCTTTACATTTTGTTGAATTTTGTAAACTTCCTTAAAAAAGAGGGCCGATCGCCCGGTAAAATCAGAAGCGGATTTTCTCATCAATCTAGACTTACTCACTACAGTCAGGAGGACACATGGACTTTATAACGGATCTTTTTAACGGCGGAGGCCCTGTAAACTTGCAACTTATTGTTCAGGTAGCTTTACTGGCAGCAGTCGTGCTTTCTGGCCCGATCGTGATTTTTCTGTTGGCAGCTAAAGGCGGCGACCTGTAATTATACCACGGCTGGCGATCGATAGTTGAGAGTTTTGCATAATTTAAAATTCAAAATTCCCAAAGCTCGATCGCCACTCAAGTCAATTTGAGAATAGTTAGGACGGGCTAGAAGCCCATCCCACAAAAATCTTTTTTCTTGTGGGATGGGCTTCTAGCCCGTCCCAAAATTTGATTAAAAGGACTTTTGCAATCTTGTCTATTGACTTGCAGCGCAGTAAATCTGCGACGTTGAATTTTGGTCTCAAAT
Organism: Microcoleus sp. PH2017_35_SFW_U_B; assembly: GCF_020737865.1. Lineage (NCBI taxonomy): Bacteria > Bacillati > Cyanobacteriota > Cyanophyceae > Oscillatoriales > Microcoleaceae > Microcoleus > Microcoleus sp. PH2017_35_SFW_U_B. The sequence goes on along the minus strand of NZ_JAEQDE010000044.1, from coordinate 27,218 downwards.
TGTCGATTCGATCCTAACCTTCGTGTTGGGGGCTTGTACCTGTTTTTGTGCGGGCGAATTTTCCCTAAATTTCACCCCGATGAATTAGGTTTACCAGAAAGAATTGGTTGAAAGCCGGAACACGAGTGAGGGAGAAATTAAAATAAGACTATTCATTGCTTCAATCCTCGGACTGACCGGAAGAGGTAGCTGTCAACTGTCAACTGTCAACTGTCAACTGAAGATCAAATACCGAGGGCGTGTTTAGCCGTTTGAATCAAATTCTCGAAAAAAGGTAGAGATACATCGACTTCTCTAGCATCCTGGCGGGAGTTACCCAACAAACCCATGCTTTGTCCAGGTTCAACAACCAAAACTTGCCCTTGAGAATTGCGAATTCTCAATTCCTCTTGAGAACCGGCGGGAGACAGACTACAAGAATAAGTGCGATCGCAATAATCAAACTCAACTTTTCCAAACACCGACGGCCTCGAACTAGCAGCACTGGCCACTAAGCGGACACCCAACAATTCCAACTCAACCGAAGTCTTGCCATTAAAACTATTTTCCCGCAAGCGGTACGCAATATCAACCCGCCGAGGCAACGGAAAATATTCGCCCCAACGCCACGCAATCCCCTTCAAACTAGCCGAACCTTTTTCATCTTGAGTTGCAGTTAGTTTAACATGACCTCCCTTACCAACAATTTTTTGTTCAGTAATACAAACATTAGGCGTCCAAAATACAGGAGCCTTATTTTCAATCCCGCAAGGTTCTAGAGCATCAATTTGTCGGTAAAGGTCAAGATTAATCTCAGCCAAATCCGCTCGCACATCTACTGAAACCAACGGCTTGAGGTGTTCCGGCTGCAAACATTGATTCGCAAAAATTGACAGTTGCTTGCGGAATTGTTCGAGATTCTTGGCAGGCATCGAAAAACCGCCAGCCGCCTTATGTCCACCAAATTTAGTTAATAAATCAGCGCAAAAATTTAGCCCGTCAAATACATTAAATTCAGGAATTCCCCTCGCCGAACCCCGGATGATATTACCCGTTTCGCCACCCTCATCCTCAAAAGTACCGATAAAAACGGGTACGCCGTAACGTTCGAGCAACCGAGATGCTACAATCCCAATCACCCCGTGGTGCCAACCGGGCTGCACGACAACTAAAACTCGTTCCTGCTGTAAATTGAGCGCACTTTTCTCGCACCAAGCAATCGCTTCCTGCTCAATTTCCTGACACAACTCCTGACGGCGCTGATTGATTTGTTCGCACTGCATCGCGTTTTTGAGTGCCAATTCGCGATCGTCCGTTGTCAGCAACTCTATCACAATTTGAGGGTCAGCCAGCCGCCCCACAGCATTAATCCGCGGGCCCAGCCGAAAACCAATATCTTCAGGCTTTAAGGTATTGTTAGCTTGAGTTTTTGAATTAAAAAGAGGTAAATTTTCCGCACTTGCAGGCTGCACTCCCGCCACCTGAATCAAAGCTTGAACTCCGGCTAATTGCGAGTGAGGCAAAAGTCGCAAACCCCGCTTTACCCAGCGGCGGTTAACTCCTGTCAGAGGCGCCAAATCTGCAATAGTTCCCAAGGTAAATAATTCCAGCAGCGGATTCACCAACCCGCCAACTTTCTTCAAATCTTGAGCCAAAGTAATCGCCAAAACATAGGCAACGCCTACTCCAGCCAAACCGCGATAGGGCGAAGATTCCGCAATTAATTTTGGGTTGAGAATAGCATCAGCCGGGGGCAGTTTTGGCGGCAAATCGTGGTGGTCTGTAATAATAACTTTTACACCGAGTTCTCGCGCTCTGGCAACTGGGCCATAGGCTGCAATCCCGTTGTCTACCGTCAGAATCAGAGCCACACCTTCGGCATGAAATTCTTCTACAATGCGATCGTTAATCCCGTAACCTTCGTGCATCCGGCTGGGAATCGCATAATCAACATTCGCGCCCAAAGCCCTCAGAGCTCGCAGCAACAAAGCCGTGCTCGTCATCCCGTCAGCATCGTAGTCGCCACAAATCGCAATTTTCTGCCCTGTTGAAATCGCCTCCCGCAACAATTTGACACTCGCAGCCAAATCGGGAAATTCATCCAGTGGCGCCGGCAAAACCAGAGATTCCGGTTCGATAAACCCTTGCACTTCTTCGAGAGAATCGATACCGCGATTAATAAGTACCTGTGCTAGCAAGCATGACAAACCGATTTCATTGGCAAACTGTTCGGCTTGCTGTGGTTGAGGCGAATAAATTTGCCACCGTTGGTTCGGCAATCGGGGAGAATGCGGGGGTACAGATGTCGGTAGCTCTGGCACGGAAGCTGAGGTCTAAAGATACATAACCAATCTTACCTAATTAAGTGTCTAATGAAATCAATATTAGATTGGCGATCGATCGCAAAGATGAGTTTTTTCGGTAAAATCCGAAGGTTGTGCGGATAAAAGCAGCGTGGTGAACAGTTGACAGTTGACAGTTGACAGTTGACAGCGAAGTGATAATAACGGAGATTTAAACTCGGTTCTTATCACAATCTGCCGACCTGAGTAAGGGCTTCAAACCCTTGCTATTCGGTGAAAGTGCGATCGCATCTGAAAACAATGTCTAGCAGGCATTTGTCACGCCCATACAGTCCCCAGTGCTGGATTTTATTTTAACAGGAGATTGTGATGATTACAGAAAAGCGGCCCTGGTTTAAAGTTGCCTTCCAGTTTCAAGGGTCGATCATTTTTTTCATTTGGCGCCGCGTCATGCTGTGCGCTAGTTTTGGGTTGTTGATTTCGGTACTGTACTTTTTTAACTTCCCAGTATCCTTGCCCATCCTATCAAGCATTGTTCCCAGTATAGTCCTCGGCTTATTGTTAGTGTTTCGGACAAATACAGCTTACGATCGATTTTGGGAAGGCCGGAGGTGCTGGGGAACCTTAATTATTGCAGTCAGAAATTTGGCACGTCAAATCTGGGTATCTATTAGCGATCGAGAACCGGATGATTTAGCGAAAAAAAAGTCTACTTTGCGATTATTAGTGGCTTTTGCCATAGCAATGAAATTGCACTTGCGCCAAGAACCAATTAGCTCAGAAATAGAGCCTTACGTACTACCCCAACAGTATGAGAATCTCAAAAAGATGAACAATCCTCCCCTCGAAATTGCTTTTTGGATTGGGGATTATTTGACGATACAGTACGAGGCAAATAACCTCGATGTCTATCGGCTAACTGCGATGAATCAGTTAGTAAATAACATGATTGAGGCCTTGAGCGGTTGCGAGCGGATTTTGAGAACTCCGATGCCTCTTGCTTACGCGATTCATCTCAAACAGCTACTCTTGCTTTACTGCTTGGCACTGCCTTTTCAAATGGTGAAGGAGTTAACTTGGGGGACAGGCCCTGTGGTAGCTTTAATTAGTTTTGCTTTGTTCGGTATCGAAGAAATCGGCATTGAAATTGAAAATCCTTTTGGACACGATGCCAATGATTTGCCTTTGGATAATATTTGTGCTACTATGCAGCGCAATATCAACGATTTAATTACTTTATCTCCTAGCGTTCATGCTCGGGCAAAAGAGCATTAAAGTCATTAGTGATTAGTCATTGGTTATTGGTTATTGGTTATTAGTTATTGGTTATTGGTCATTGGTTGTCGAGCGTTAGTCATTGGTGATTGGTTACGCTTTTGTGCATTTAAATTGTATTTTTACGGCGGGCAGGATTCCCGCCCCACAAAAGTTTAACTTTATTCGGACGTGCAATTTAAATGCCTCGGAGCTTATTTGTCTTATGTTTCTTGTTCGTTCTAATAACCAATAACCAGTAACTCATGCCCTATGCCCTATGCCCATGAGTACCTCATATGGAGATCGAAATGCTATAGCTTCCGCCTAACGTTAATTTCTAGCAATTAACCACATTAACCCAGCTAAAACCAACAATAAAGGCGTCAGCCAATCTCCCCACCGCACGTACAAAGTCCGAGTTTGCCGCCGATAAATAGTAGCATCTCGGACTTCATAGGTATTAATTCCAGACTTCCAAATCGTCTCGCCGCGAGGATTTACAAAAGCAGAATAACCTGTATTAGTTGCGATCGCAGCCCATCTATCAGTTTCAATGGCCCGCATCACATCCAAAGCGTGATGCTGAGCCAGCATTGGCGGTTTGTAATGGGCATTGTTGGAAGCTGTGAGTATAAATTCACCTCCATTTGCCGCCTGATATCGGAAAACTTCAGCAAACGCTGAATCGTAACAAATTCCGACAATAGCGTGGCCAAACGGCGTATTAAACCATTGTTTTGAGTTCCCTGGTACTAAATGAGTATCTAAGGGAGACAGCCGATTAATAATGCCGCCTAAGATTTCGTAAAAAGGGATGTATTCGCCTAAGGGCACTAGCTTGAGTTTATCATACCGGCTGACAATTTCTCCTGTTTTGTCGATCGCCAATAAGCTATTAGTCATGCTATCTCCTTCCTGTCCGAATCCTCCAACCCAAGCCAGAACACCGCGTTGGAGAATCGCTTGGTAAAAAGAAAGAGTAGAACGTTGATACTCGTTTGTCCAGATAAAAGGCAAAGCCGTCTCTGGAAGCAACACAGCATCTACTCCTCTGTCAGCTAACTCCTTATATCCAGCCGTGTAACCTTCCAAAGCGCGCCGCCAACCACCTGAGTCAAACTTAATCTCGTTAGGAATATTGCCTTGAATAATCCCAATTTTTAATCCTGTTCCCGCCTCTTGAATTAACGGGCGATTGTACAAACTCCAGCCGACAATATGCAAAACTAAAAATAAACCCGCAGGCAAAATATAAGCAACCCACTTCTTCCATCTTCCTTCTCCCTTCTTCTTTCTTCCCTCCTCCTTCCTCCCATCCGTTACATCCCGTACATTGCTCGTTGCCGAACTTCCCTCTTCCTTCTTCCTTCTTCCTGCGATAAAAGCTTCAGCAATTAAGCCATTTACTGCTACAATTGCCGCTGTTACTGCGCTGGGCCCGGAGAGTTGACCGAGGTGCAATATGGCTAAGTTGTGCGGGCTTTGGGTGTATGATAGTGATGTCCACCACAGCGAACCCATACTCCAAATACTTTCTAAGGCGCACCACAAAGCTGTACCAATTAACACGCGGGCCAACCCTGATAATTTAGATCTACCCCCCCCTGCCCCCCCTTGTAAAGGGGGGGAGTTAAGAATAAGAAGAGGATTTTTGCGTGGTAAAGTGAGGGAGTTGAGAATTATAAATAGCCACGCCCAAACAGTGACTAATCCGGCTCCCCAGAGGGTGATGAATGCCCAGCAAAAAAGTGCGATCGCCAAACTGGGCCACCAAGGAACTCCCAACCAAGTCATTGGGTGTATTCCCATAATCCAAGATATGGCTAATCCGTGATAGCCGATTCCCCAGAGAGCAGGAAGAAGGAAGAAGGAAGCAGGAAGAATGAATAGGAAAGAAGGAAGAACTTTTTGTTTTTTTTCTGTGATTATTGCTCGTTCATAACTGACAACCAAAACCCACAGGGGTGCTAATGCTACCCAAGCCAATAGCCAAGCATTGAATGGTGCTGTTGTCAATGCCATCAAAATGCCGCTGAAAAATGCGTTAGCGAAGCCCTCGAAGAGGATCGCCCCGCCGAATATTTGAGATTTCTCAACCGCGAGTTTTTCAAATGTAAGTCTTTTAAATATCGCCACTTTGATGATTACCAATTAAATATATAGCGGTTCTCAGAAAGATAAGGTACGTTGTTGGGCTTCAGCCCTCTTGGTTTCAGTGGTTATATAACCTGTCAGTCATACCTCACCTTTTTGATAAAGGCTATAATAATTCTTAATCAATATATCATATCATAAAGGTTTGTAGTGAGGACTTTAGTCTGCATCCAAGAAAGGACTAAAGTCCTCACTACAAACCAATTTGATTCTGGTCAGTGTAGCGGAAACAATATCAAAAATAAATCTCTTAATTTATGCTTTCCAAAACAAAAAGCGCCCTCATTTGGAGAGAGCGCTTTTTATTAATCAACAGCTAAATTTAGCCGTTGATGGAAGGAGCAACCAATGCTACTGGGGTGACAGCACCGGCGGCCAAGTCGAGGGGGAAGTTGTGAGCGTTGCGCTCGTGCATAACTTCCATACCCAAGTTGGCGCGGTTGATGACATCAGCCCAAGTATTGATGACGCGACCTTGGGAGTCGATAATCGATTGATTGAAGTTGAAACCGTTGAGGTTAAACGCCATCGTGGAAATACCTAAAGCGGTAAACCAGATGCCGACAACTGGCCACGCACCTAATAAGAAGTGCAAGGAACGGCTGTTGTTAAAACTTGCATATTGGAAGATCAAACGACCGAAGTAGCCGTGGGCTGCAACGATGTTGTAGGTTTCTTCTTCTTGACCAAATTTGTAACCGTAGTTTAGCGATTCGCTTTCACTTGTCTCGCGAACCAAAGAAGATGTTACTAAAGAACCGTGCATGGCAGAAAACAAAGCACCGCCGAAGACACCAGCAACTCCCAACATATGGAAGGGGTGCATTAGGATGTTGTGCTCGGCTTGGAACACGATCATGAAGTTGAATGTGCCGCTGATACCCAGGGGCATTCCGTCAGAAAAGCTGCCTTGCCCGATCGGGTAAATCAAAAATACTGCGGTAGCAGATGCCACAGGTGCAGAGTAGGCTACGCAGATCCAAGGACGCATTCCTAAGCGATAGCTCAGTTCCCACTGGCGGCCCATGTAGCAAAAAATGCCGATGAGGAAGTGGAAAATGACGAGCTGGTAAGGGCCGCCGTTGTACAACCATTCGTCTAAAGAGGCTGCTTCCCAGATGGGATAGAAGTGAAGCCCGATCGCATTAGACGAAGGAACAACAGCACCACTGATCAGGTTATTGCCGAACATCAAGGAACCAGCAACTGGTTCGCGGATGCCGTCAATATCCACAGGAGGAGCTGCTACAAAGGCAATGATGTAGCAGGTGGTTGCGGTCAGCAGAGTTGGGATCATGATTGTCCCAAACCAACCAACATAAATCCGGTTATCGGTGCTAGTTACCCACTCGCAGAACCGTTCCCAAACGTTGCCGCTTTCGCGACGCTGTACGGTTGTTGTCATTTGTTTTATGATTGCTTAATTGAATTTTCAACGTTCTGTTGTGGAAATCTCCACGCTTATATTAGTAACACTATTCACAACAGTTTGCAAAGGGATTAGTGCTTATATTTGAATAAATTTATAATCCTTTACATAACTTGATTCTTGATGAATTTTTGTGGCTGTTTGCAAAGTAATATTACAGAATAAATACGGTTAAAATAAAGCGGGCAGAAGAGCTGAATCTTTATTCTGTAGGTTGGTTCAGCAGTTAAGTCAAATTATTTTTGTTGAGGTCAAACTTCTTTATAGTTAAACATATCTTAATTGGCGATTGAGCAGATGAATTTTAATATTTGTTTACATATCCTAGGTGGATTGACTGTTGACAGTTGACTGTTGACGGTTGACTGTTGACGGTTGTAGAACGAGAATCAAATCATTGATGCTTGAGGAGTATCGGCTCTATTCAAGAAGTTATTTATGTTCTCACGGATGTGGCGATCGCACTAAATTCTCCAGAATCCGCAATCAACCGGATTCATCAACTAAAAACCCGGTTCATAAGGCGCTTTGCAATTGCCATAAACCGGGTTTCTGAGGATGAGTTCGTAAATTGTGCCTAAAAATTAGCCTTTAGCCTGGGGGCCACTTCATGTGCCGTCCGCCGAGAATGTGAAGGTGCAGGTGATCTACGGTTTGGCCACCGTCATTGCCGGTATTAATCACGACGCGATAGCCGTTACTGAGTCCGAGTTGTTCGGCTACCCGTTTTACAGTCAGCAGCAGGTGTCCCATGAGGGCATGATCTCCCGATTCGGCATCGGCTAATTTGGGAATAGGTTTTTTGGGAATGACGAGGATGTGGACTGGCGCTTGCGGATTGATATCTCTGAAGGCGAGGGCTAAGTCGTCCTCATAAACGATGTCTGCGGGAATCTCTTTGCGGATGATTTTGCTGAAAAGCGTTTCTTGGGTTGTCATGGGTGTTAACGAAGTTCGGCAACGGGCAATGTACGGGATGTAACGGATAAATTTTCAGGGAAGGGGGAAGGCGGAGGGGACAAGGGGAGGGAGGAAGGGGGAAGAGGCAGGAGGAGAGAAGGAAGAGAAGAGGAGAAAAGGAAGAGGCAACGAAAAGTTTTTCTTGCCTCTTCTGATATTCATTAGTCATTGTTAATCATAATAGATGATGGATCGAAGACAGGCAAATTGAGGATAAAAAATAATGCTTGCGAGGGTTTGGAGTGCATCTATCGTAGGAATTGACGCGGTAAAGGTGGGTGTGGAGGCTGATGTATCGGGGGGACTGCCGAAAATTGTGGTTGTGGGGTTGCCGGATTCGGCGGTGCAAGAGGCTAAAGAAAGGGTTAAGGCTACGCTCAAAAATTCGGGATATGGTTTTCCGATGCGGAGTATTGTGATTAATTTGACTCCGGCGGATTTGCGTAAGGAAGGCCCGAGTTTTGATTTGCCGATCGCCATTGGCATTTTAGCAGCATCCGAACAGGTCAGCGCCGAGCTGTTGGGAGATTATTTGTTTTTGGGGGAACTCTCTTTGGACGGGAGTTTGCGGCCTGTGGCGGGGGTTTTGCCGATCGCCGCTGCTGCTGCCAAAATGGGTATTTCGGGGTTAATTGTACCAGCAGCCAATGCAAAGGAAGCGGCTTTAGTAAAAGGAATATCTGTTTACGGTTTTGAAAATATATTTGCAGTTACTGATTTTTTGAACAATCCTCAAGTTTATTCACCGATACAAGTAAACGGTAGAGAAGAGTTAGGAAAAACTAGGTTTCAGGGTCTAGATTTAAAAGACGTAAAGGGGCAAATTCACGCGCGGCGGGCTTTGGAAATTGCGGCTGCCGGTGGACACAATTTGATTTTTGTGGGGCCGCCAGGAAGCGGCAAGACGATGCTGGCGAGACGTTTGCCGGGTATTTTGCCACCGCTGACTTTTGATGAAGCTTTGGATGTGACTCAAATTCATTCGGTGGCTGGTTTGTTGAAGGATAAGGGTATGCTGGTGAGCGATCGACCTTTTCGCAGTCCTCACCATTCAGCATCCGGGCCTTCTCTCGTTGGCGGGGGCAGTTTTCCGCGTCCGGGTGAAATTTCCTTAGCACATCGCGGCATACTTTTTCTGGATGAATTAACTGAATTTAAAAGAGATGTTTTGGAGTTTTTGCGACAGCCTTTAGAAGACGGTTATGTGACGATTTCTAGAACCAGACAATCGGTGATGTTTCCGGCACAATTTACATTAGTTGCTAGTACGAATCCTTGCGCTTGCGGTTACTATGGCGACTCGATCCAACAGTGTACTTGTTCGCCCCAAAAGAGGGAACAATATTGGGCAAAACTTTCGGGGCCTTTGATGGATCGGATTGATTTGCAAGTGGCGGTTAATCGTTTGAAACCTGAGGAAATTACCAGACAGGCGACGGGGGAGGAGTCGGAACCGGTGCGGGTGAGGGTGCAGCGGGCGCGAGAGATGGCGACTCGCCGTTTTCAGTCAGAAGCTGGCTTGCGGTGTAACGCGCAGATGCTAAGCAGCCACATTAACCAATGGTGTCAGTTGGATGATGCTTCGCGGAATTTGTTGGAGATGGCGATTCGGAAATTGGGGCTTTCGGCGCGGGCTAGCGATCGCATTTTGAAGGTTGCTAGGACTATTGCGGATTTGTCGGGGGATGACAGCTTGAAGACTAATCACGTGGGGGAGGCGGTGCAGTATCGGACGATCGATCGGATGCAGTAGAATTATTTGCTATTTGCGATCGGGCGTAGGGAAAATGAGACATTAATTCATCTAAAATAACAGAATGAACGTCGATATAACCCTTCTCAGATAAGTGAGGTATGTTGTTGGGCTTCAGCCCTCTTATAGTGATTATATACTTAGCGAGTTCGCATCAAAAAATCCATTTCATTCATACCTCATCTTTCGCTCGAAATGCTATATTATATCATTTACGGCTGCATCGGAATAATATATTTGGATGATATCAGTGCGAGCGTCTCGCTCGTGGCATAGATCGCGAGCGAGACGCTCGCACTCTCATAATTCCGATGCTGCCGGATTTGATATTACTCAACTAAATTGGATATATAAAAATAAGCTTGAGTTAACACAGTCCGGTTTAGAAAACTCTGTGAAAAATAGACACACTTGATTGCTTGGCTTTTCGCTCGCAATCATAAAAAAATCTTAACTCAACCTTATTGGAATATGCGTGGGTCTTGGCATTATAGCCTTTCTCAAAAAGATGAGGTATGACTGACAGCTTATATAACAACTAAACTAAGGATCGCAAATTGAATAATTTACACTCTTGAAAGTGGGATGGGCGTCCCGCCCGTCCAGAAAGGACGGGCGGGACGCCCATCCCACAAGAATAATAAAGATTGTAAGTTATTTAATTCTCATTCCTAAGAGGGCCCAAGCCCAACAACATACCTCATTTATCTGAAAAAGGCTATATACCAAGCACAAACAAATATTGCTACAACACAATTATTTAGTGGAATGAACGTCCAAGTTGTTTCCTCAAATATTCTCGCCTGTGCGTCGTTAGCTCGATTTTAGATTTTTTCGGGTACGAGCGATAACGACACACCCTACAAAATAAATTTGGAAAATTGCTATTATTTACGACCAGTCAACAAATAAGTAACCATGTATCCCTTGCCCTTAACTTGAATCGCCCCTCGCTTCTGAAAAGTGTATTTATTCTTTAATATTTCGTAGGTTTCGGCGGTGACTTGAATGCAGCCGGTAATCCCGTGGGATTCCATGCGCGAAGCAATATTTACTGTGTCGCCCCAAAGGTCGTAAATAAACTTTTTTAAGCCGATGACGCCGGCAACTACAGGGCCACTGCTAATTCCGATCCGAATGCTGAATGGTTCGGAATGATTTAAGCTCAGAAACCGGATTTCTTGTAGCATATCGATCGCCATATTCGCCACCGCCTCGGCATGATCCTCTCGCGGAGTAGGTAAACCGCCGACAACCATGTAAGCATCACCAATAGTCTTAATTTTCTCCAAACCGTGGCGATCGGCTAAATGATCAAAAGCTGAAAAAATATCATTGAGCACGGACACTACCGCAGTCGCTGAAATTCTCGACGAAAGCTCTGTAAAGCCCACAATGTCGGCAAACATCACCGTTACTTCCCCAAAACTTTCGGCGATATTATGTTCATTATCTTTCAAACGCAGGACGATCGCCGCCGGCAAAACATTCAGCAACAGTTGCTCGGATTTCGCTTGTTCCACTTCCAACTGTTGGTAAGCAGCCTGCAACTGTTCGGTTTGGAGAATTCTTTCTCGGGCTAGCTTTTCGATTTGGGCGGTGCGACTCAACGCTGTCAGCATATATGTCACCGGCAGCAGAGTCCACAACATCCCCATACTCAGAGTTCCCCAAGAACGCCAGTGCTTGCGAGTCTTCCGAATTTCCGGCGTTGCAGACACGTATAAAGACCACTGGCTGCCGCTAATTTTCAGCACCCTTTGGCAAGCTGCATACTGCGGGCCTGGATTGTCCAGAATCGGGCAGTTTGACCTTTGAGTTACTTTCGCAGCGGCCGATGCGGTGAACACTTGTTGGGTGGAGGATTGGAACAAAGCCGCAAATTGCGGAATTTGCCCGTCAGCAGCCCGATTTTGCAGAACGGGGTCGGGCGTTGGCGGTAACAACGGCAGTGCTTCTGGCTTGTCTGGAGGCTCGCTGGCGAGATAAATGGTGAGGTAGTCGGTATTGCGTCCTTTTAAAGAGGTTTGGAAAATATCTTTGCCTTGAAATACGCCCAGAACAAATCCTTGTAGCAGTTGGCGGCGGGATTCCAGGGTAGTCGGTTTAGTGCTGTTTTCGTAAATCGGAACTATTACCAAAAGACCCACTTCCGGCGAATTGCGCTGAATTAGACCGTCGTAGCTGGTGACAATCATTTCTCCAGTATCCCGCGCGCGATCGATCGCAGCGCGAATTTCTGGGTGGGAGGTGAGGTCAAATCCCAATGCTGTCTCGTTTCCCGCCGTTGGTTCGACGTAAAAAGCTGGGAAATATTCCGAACGCTGGCCGGCCTTGCGGAGTTCTCCCTGGGGGCCGCGCTCTGTAATCTGGAAGCTGGAGTCAGTTTCGGTTCTGGCTTGGGCTTCGTAGTTGGCGCGCTGGGAATTGGGAACGCGGGGGGCCCAAGCCAGCAGTTGCAGGCTGGGGTGAACGGATAGGGGACGGCCGACAAACCGAGCAAAAGAAGAACGTTCGACGACGCTAAACGCTTTCATGTAGTCGCTGAGGGCGAGAACTGCGTCTAAGTCTGAGTTGAGTTGGCGTTCAATGCCGATCGAAATATCGTCGATGCGGCGGTGCATTTCGTAGTCGTGGCGCCTGTCTTCCCAGTCCCAAACCAAGGCAAATGCCAGGGCCGAGAATCCGACACCCAAAACAAGTGTCAACCCGGCTGGAATGTAGCGAGACCAGGATAAAGGTAGTTTTTTCAGCATAATTGCCTAGCGAATAAGGGCAGCAGATGAGCACACCGCACAAATGAGATTAATTTCGGCGTCTCAGTGCCGTTAATTCAAAACCCTGATAACTCAAGCACCGACGGCAATTGGGGATTAAAAGAAGACCGTACGTTTTATCTAAATTTTCATCCTTTACCAGAAAGAATTGGTTGAAAGCCCGCCCGCCGGAGCGGGAGAAATTAAAATCAGAGTATTCATTACTCCAATCCTCGGACTTAAGGGTAGAGGTCGCTCTCAAACTGTCAACTGTCAATTGTCAACTGTCAACTGTTGAAACCGGAATTTCAATCCAGAATTCTGCTCCTTGTCCGGGCGCTGAGATGCACCGCAGACTTCCCTTATGTTTTTCTACCACAATCTGATGGCTGATGGACAATCCCAAACCTGTTCCAGACCCAACCGGTTTCGTGGTAAAAAAGGGGTCAAACAGGCGCTTGCTAACGTCTTCGGTCATTCCAGGGCCGCTGTCGGCGATGCAAATGACCACGCGATCGCACTCGCCGACATTGCTTTTACTATTGTTCAACCCAGCTTTTTTCATTTCAGTACGAATCACGATCGTCCGGGGTTGTTTGCGGTTTTCCACAGCGTCAATTGCATTGCTGATAATATTAAAAAACACCTGATTTAACTGCCCCGCACAACAGTAAATTTTCGATATAGTTCCGTAGTCTTTAATGATTTCAATTCGTTTTTCTTGAGTGTCGTGGTGCAATCGATGCTGCACAATTAACAGCGTACTCTCAATTCCTTCATGAAGATCTGCTAACTTTATTTCTGATTGATCTAATCGCGCAAAATTCCGCAGCGACAATACAATATCACTAATTCTTTCTACTCCTACTTTCATAGAATTTAGCATTTTTGGCAAGTCTTCCTTGAGGAAATCAAACTCTATTTGCTTCAGTGTTTCGGTAATTTGCTGAGCAGGAGACGGGTAATAGTGCTGGTAGAGATTCAAAAGTTCTATTAAGTCGTTAAAATAGATGTTGGTGTGAGAAATATTGCCGTTAATAAAATTTGCAGGATTGTTGATTTCATGGGCGATACCAGCCACCATCTGCCCGAGGCTAGACATTTTTTCTGATTGAATTAATTGGATTTGAGTATGTTGGAGTTGTTCGTAGGCTTCTTGCAATTGAGTTGCTTGTTTTCTCAATTGAGATTCCGAAGCTTGGAGTGCTGCTGCGGAAATTTTGCGGTTAGTAATATTTTCAATCATCCCTAAGTTGTAAATAGCTTTTCCTTCCCCGTCTCGGATCAAAGTAGCTGTCACATTTACCCAAACAGTTTTACCTGTAGCCGAAATATGGCGAATTTCGATTTGATAGCTCGGAATTTCTCCCCGATTGAGAGCGGCAGCAGCTTCGAGATTGTTTTGACGATCTTCGGGATGCCCAATTTCTATGAATGTTGTACTCAGCAATTCTGCTGCTGTATATCCCAGCATTTCGCAGTAAGTTTTATTGACTCGCACCAACTGGCGATCGTCTAAATTGGCTAAATAGATACCGATGGGTGCATCTTCAAATATTTTGCGAAATAGTTCCTCGCTGGCCCGGACTTTAGCTTCAAGTGAAAGCCGATCGGTGATGTCTTCCAAAGTACATAAAATGCCGACGACATTGCCGTAGTTGTCGTGCAAAGGTATTTTATTTGTATCCATCCAGCGCTGGGTGCCGTCGGCTTGCATTTGAGGTTCAATAATGTGATATTCAGCGGTATTTTTTGCCATGATCCGGCAATCGCAATCTCGGAAAAATTTTGTTTCTTCTGGCTTCCAGGGCATATCGTAGTCCGTGAGACCGGTGATTTCAGTGGGATGATTTAAACCTGCGATTGTGGCAAAGTTTTTGTTACCTCCCAAGTAAACTGAATCTAGATCTTTCCAGGCGATTAACTGAGGGATGTTGTCGATCACCAACCACAGCATTTTTTTGGATTTTTGCAAAGCTTCTGTGCGTTCTAGGACGCGCTTTTCTAGTTCTTGATTGGCTTGTTCCAGGGCAACTTTTGACTCGCTGAGGGCGATTTCTGCTACCTTGCGATCGCTAATATCGATTGTCACCCCTTCCCAAAGTATCTCGCCGCCCGGTTGCAGTTCGGGGCGAGCAATGGCGCGAATCCATTTCAGTTTTCCCGATCGCGTAACGATCCGCCCTTCATATTTCCAAGGTTGTAAATTTTTTCCGCAAATTGTGAGTGACTCTTGCATCGGTTGTAGGTCTTCTGAATGCACCAACGACCACATTGAATTTGAGTTTTTTTGAACTTTTTCTGGAGTTAATTCATAGAGTTCCCAACAGCCGGGACTGACATAAATGAATTCATTGGTACCGTCGAGATGCTGCAAGTATTGATAAATCATTCCCGGCAGGTTGCCGGCCATTTTTTGGAATCGGGCTTCGCTTTGTCGCAGTGCTGATTCGGCAAGTTTGCGATCGCTAATGTCGAT
Source organism: Microcoleus sp. PH2017_35_SFW_U_B (assembly GCF_020737865.1). NCBI lineage: Bacteria > Bacillati > Cyanobacteriota > Cyanophyceae > Oscillatoriales > Microcoleaceae > Microcoleus > Microcoleus sp. PH2017_35_SFW_U_B. Next base: position 12,148 of record NZ_JAEQDE010000044.1, on the reverse strand, counting down.
CAACAAACCATCCCAAATAATGTCACCTTTTTCGCTCAGTTCGGGTCTGGAAGCCCCGCTAACCCACTTGATGCGATCGCCCGGTAACACTAATCTGCCTTCCCACCGCCAAGGATCTAAAGTTTTAGCTGAGATAGCCAGAGTTTCGTGGAAGTTTTGTGCATCCTCTGGGTGAATCATTTCGATCGCAGGAATAGCTGACTTTTGCAGCACCTCTGGTTCTAATTCGTAGAGTTCGCGACAGCCAGAACTGATGTAGGGGAATGACACAGCGCCGTCGGCTGCTAGCTGAAATTGATAAATCATTCCCGGAACGTTGGCGGCTAGTTTTTGCAACCTCGCTTCGCTTTGGCGGAGTGCGGTTTCTGCTTCTACGCGATCGGTAATATCATAAAATGACGATAAAATTGATGCTTCGCCCTTAAAATTAATCGCTCGCATCGACATCTTTGCCCAAAAGCAACTGCCATTTGCTTTCTTGAGGCAGATTTGATCGCTGTCGCTAAAGCCGTGTTTTTTGACTGATTCTAGCAATTGATGGCGATCGCCCGCATTAGCATAAAAGTCGATCTTTTTGCTAGCGATCAGCTTGTCTGAACTCAAACCGAAAGTTTCTCCGAGGGCAGAATTTGCGTACAAAATTGTGCTGTCTGAGCGGCGCGTAATGATCGTAGGAATGGGAGTCGCAGTAGCGATCGCCCGCAATCTTTCTTCGCTTTCTTGCAGGGCTGTTTCGGCTGCGACTCTTTGGGTAATATCGTTCTGAACTCCGATAAAATGAGTGAGGTTTCCGTCGCCATCGAGGACGGGGGAAACAGTTAATTCGTTCCAAAAAGGTGTTTTATCCTTGCGGTAATTCTTGAGAATTACCTTAACTTCTGTTCCCGATCGCAAACTGCTGCGGAGTCTGTCTAATTCGGCGCGATCGGTATCCGGGCCTTGCAAAAACCGGCAGTTGCGTCCAATGACTTCTTCCCGGGTGTAGCCAGTCAGTTTCTCAAAAGCAGGATTGCAATATATAATAGGTCTGTCGAGCCTGCCAGCATCTGCGATCAGGATGCTGTTGCTCGACGCTGCGATCGCCCTTTCTAGGAGAGACAGGTGGAAAGAGTCTGTTGTCATCGGTGGCAATACACACACTCCGAGGGAGCGGACATGAAAATAAAAATTTATCGATAGCTTGACACATTCTTATTTTATCAAATTTTATCAAAAAAATGGGTCTAAAAACCCGTCTTTTAAGACTGATTTGCATTTAGGCTGTCCTGTGTTACCATAGTTAAGACTGGTTTGGTAAACAAAATGTTAAAAGCCTTCAAGTACAGAATCTATCCGACAAGTGAGCAATCAGTTTTGCTTGCCAAGTCGTTTGGATGTACTAGATGGTTCTATAACTATGCCCTCAACTTAACGTCTGAAACTTACAAGCAAACGGGGAAGGGGTTAAGCAGAAATGAAATAATCAAACTTCTACCCTCCCTGAAGAAAGAGTATGAGTGGTTGGCTGAAGCACCATCACAAGTCCTTCAGCAAGCTGCTTTAAATCTTTCTAGTGCTTTCCTGAACTTCTTCGAGGGTAGGGCTAAATATCCCAACTTCAAAAAGAAACAAAATAGACAGTCTATTAGATTTCCTCAAGGTTGTGAATTAAAAGATGATACATTGAAACTGCCTAAGATTGGTGATGTTCGTTGTAAAGTATCACGACAACCAGAGGGGACTCTAAAGTCGGTTACGGTTTCAGTTAATCCATCGGGGGAATACTTGGCGGCCTGCCTCTATGATAACGGCAAAGACTTACCTGAGAAATCAACAGAAGGAAAAGCCATTGGCATAGATGTGGGACTAACTCACTATGCTGTTACATCCGATGGAACCAAACATGGGAATCCCAAATACTATCGAAAGTATGAAAAGAAATTAGCGAAGAGACAAAAGCAATTAAGTCATAAGCTTAAAGGGTCTGGCAACCGCAACAAAGCTAGGGTTAAAGTTGCCAAAGTTCACGCGAAGATAGTTCGGTGTCGCGAAGATTTTTTACACAAACTAAGTCGTAAATTAGTTGACGAAAACCAAGTCATAGTAGTCGAGAATCTAGCAGTTGGAAACATGGTCAAAAACCACAAACTAGCTAAATCTATTAGTGATGCTGGTTGGGGACAATTCTGCACCATGTTGAAGTACAAAGCCCAGTGGGCAGGAAAAACCTATGTCGAAGTAGATAGGTTTTATCCCAGTTCTAAGACTTGTAATAAGTGTTTAAGTCGCGTGGATAGCTTGAGTTTGGATGTTCGTAGTTGGCAATGTCCTAAATGTGGAGAAAACCATGATAGAGATATTAATGCTGCTAAGAATATTTTATATGAAGGTTTACGAATTTTGACGGCAGGGCATACCGTTACTGCTTCGGGAGGGAGAGTAAGACCAAGTAAAGGCACTGCTTTTACAAGGCATCTCCCTGTGAACGAAGAATCCTAGCCCTTTAGGGGGGAGTGTCAATTTATTATCTTATTGTAATTTAGCTTTTTCCACCAAGCCTACAGAAAAAAAGCCGATAAACAAATAATATCGGGCAATTTCAACGGCTATCTCATTTTCGAGTTCTGATTTAAGATTTTCTCTCGCCGATGACTTATATTCTCAGGGTGGGGAGCAGATCTACAGCAGTTGCATTCTTTTTTGAAACTGGTATTATCTGCGATCGCCAATCAAAAATCGAAAATCGAAAATCGAATAATCAATCTAGATTGACAAGGCAAGGCTAGAACCCTGAGCAGTTTTGGTGACTTCTATCCTGGCTTGAAAAGCTTCTTTGAGGTGCGGCATATGGGTAACGGTGAGGATGCAGGCGAAGTCAGAGGCGATCGCATTAATGGCAGCAATTAGGCGATCGCACCCTTCCGCATCCTGAGTCCCAAACCCCTCATCAATAATCAACATTTGCAAAGCCGTACCCGCCCGCTGAGACAGCAATCTCGCCAGCGCCAGCCGAATCGCAAAATTAATCCGAAAAGCTTCGCCACCCGAGTAAGTTTCATAGGGACGAGTACCGCGAGCATCAGCAATGAGAATGTCTAAAGTGTCAATCAATTTAGTTGCTTTTTTAGAAGCAGCCGCCCGCTGAGTAATAAATTGCACGTGCAACTGATTCGCGCTCAATCTCGACAATATCTGATTAGTTTCAGCTTCCAGTTGAGGCAAAACATTTTCAATCATCAAAGCTTGAATCCCGTTCTTGCCAAAGGCTTGACCCAACTCTTGATAAACTTTGTATTGGCGTTTAGCAACCTGCATTTGCTCTTTTTGAGCTACAAGCTGAACTTGCAAAGCTTCCAGATTTTGCTGCTGTTGTTGGAGGCGTCCGAGACTTCCCAAATGTTGGTCTAGCTGCTGGCGGCGGCGGCCCATTTGTTGTTCGATCGCACTTATTTGAGCAATCGGATCGGGATGTTCTTGCAACTGCTGGTTCATCGCTGAAGTTTGAGCGGTGACAGCTTGCAAATCGCGATCGCGCACGGCGATCGAACTGGCGATTTCATTAACCCGCTGCTGCACTTGCGGGAATTGCTGAGTTGCCGATCGCAATTTTTCAGCACGGGCGATCCAAAACTGCGTTTTACGCATTTCGCTACGGACGTGTTCGTGCTGTTCCAAGTTATAGCCAACTTCCGCGATATATCTATTTAAAGACAGAATTTGCTGCTGAATTTCCGAGCTATTTTTTTGCTGTTCAAACTGTTGCTGTACGGCGGCTAATTGAGTTTGCAAATCCGGGCGGCGGCTGTTAATTTTATTAAGTTTCTGCTGAGCGTCTTTGATTTGAGCTTGCTTAATTTCCGCCCAGCGCAAACGCTTTTCATCGCTGCGGGCGAGGGAGTGGCTGCGATCGCTATAATTGAGCTGTTGCAGTTGCTGTTCAATTTGCTGAAGTTCCCTCAAATCATCAGATCCATACTCGCCAGTACGCAACAACCGCTCGATTTGGGCAGCATCTTGACGCATACTTTGCAGTCGAGTTTCATCTTGGCCCAGGCCATCCAATTGAGCTTGCAAATGGCTGCGGCGTTCCCGCAATTCTTGGTAAGGCGCTAATTCCTGTTCTAGTTCGCGGTATTCGTGTCTGAGGACTTGAATTTCGCGCTCGGAAACTGCCAACTGTTCGCGGACAACCCACAGTTGATTCCAGATTTCTTGCTGTTGGGAGTGGTGCTTGGTGACTACCAAATTCCAGTAGTGTTCGTCTAAAGGTCGATCGCACAAAGGACAGGCGCCAAAACCCGAATCGCGCACAATTAAAGGCGAATTCGCTTCCTGAGTTTCCCCAAACTGGGCAGCTTTACCTTCCCCCGCGCTAGTTTCTGCTTCATTTTTCCGCAACAGTTGGAGTTTTTGGTCAATTTCCGCGAGTCGGGTTTGATAGTCGCGGCTTTTAGCTTGCAGATTTTCTAGAAAGCTGTGCCTTTCTTGGCCTTTTTCGCGGACTCGTTCCTGATAAACTCGCTTGTTTTCCAACTGGACAATTTGATGGGCGATGGCCGAGATTTCCTGCTGCAATTTCGGCTGTCGCTGCTGTTGCTGAACTTGCACCTGTCGGTTGATTTCGGCTAAGCGGGCGGTTAAACCGGCATGGGCGCGATCGAGCTTAGTTTGCGCCTGCTGCTGCTGTTGGAGTAGCGGCGAAACTTGCAGTTGCAGTTGTTCTAGTTCGTTAAGGCGCGATCGGGCTGCTTGCAACTGTGCGAGTCCTTTGTCAACCTCCGGCTGCTGCTTGAGAACATCTAGAACATCTTTTTCATCTTGTTCTAAGACATCTAATTGAGCTTGCAACTGCTGAATTTTGTTTTGCAAAAGGCTCAATTCTTGCCGTTGCTGTTCTTGCAAGTTTTGGCGCTGATTTTGCGCTTGTTGGTGAGCTTTGAATTTTCCAGCCTGCGTCTCTTCTGTGGATTGTAAACTCTGAAAATAGGCAATTCCTGCTGTTATCTCATTTTCTTGGGCGAGCAGGGCTTGCAGCTCGTGTTGCTGCCGCTTGGCGGCTGCGAGTTCTTGCTGCAAGCGACGGCATTCTTGAGAGATATTATAGTGTTGTTGCTGGTGGCCGGCGAGGAGTTTTTGCCAAGTTTGGCGGTTGTGGTGCTGGAGTTGCAGTTGCTGCAAATGTGCTGTGTCGGCTTGCTGCTGCGAAGAGAGCAAATCGGTTGCTTGCTGCAATTGAATTTGTTCGGATGCGATCGCTTCTTTTTGTTGCAGTTGCTCTTGGGTTGTCTGCAAGCCGTGTTTTAGGACTTCGACTTTGGCTTTAAAATCTCTGGCTTTTTCCTTGGCTTGTTCGGATAAAGTGTCGTATCGATCGAGTTTGAGGAGGTTGGCTAAAACTTGCTTGCGCTCGATCGGCTTTTTGAGCATAAACTCATCAGCACGCCCCTGCCGCAAATAAGCCGAGTTAATAAAAGTATCGTAATCTAGCTTGATATGTTCGAGAATTTTCTGCTGAGTATTTCTCAGCCCCTTGTCAGTGAGAGTGCGAAAACTGAGTCCATCCTGAGTTTCGGCGCAATTCAAGCTAACTTGAAATTCCAAACTTCCCGATTGTCCGCGCCGGCGGTTGCGAATCACCCGGTAGATTTGGCCGCCCGTAGAGAAAGTGAAATCAACTCGGACATCAATTTCGCCGATATGGATGATATCGTCTTCTGTATCGCTGCGACAACTGCCCCAAAGCGACCAGGCGATCGCCTCTAGGAGAGAAGATTTACCAGCACCGTTAGGCCCGCAAATGCAAGCAGTGTGAAGTCCGCGAAAGTCTAAAGCAGCTTCGCGATAGCTGAGAAAATTTTTGAGTGTAAGTTGTATAGGAATCATTTAAGGCCATCGCGCCATACAATCTATTTATAAATAACACTATTTGTACGCTGTTGGCTAGTTATTCAATCCAGATCCAGCACAATTGTCAGTGTATCTGCAATTTCTTCCATAATTGTTTCCGAAAGGCTTCCGAGTTGTCGGACAAATCTTTGTTGGGAAACGGAACGGACTTGAAAAGTGTCGGCGGCTGAGAGTTTAGCCAAGCCATTTTCGCTACTTGGTTCTAGTCGAACCATCCAATTTCTCTCTGTATATCGTTCTTTCCAGTCAGTGATGGGGACAATCACTTCAAGCAGCAAAATTCCCACCGTCTCATCGCTGACAATAACTGCGGGACGGGTTTTGCCGATTTCTGCACCAACAGTAGGTTCAAGTGTAACCAGCCAGATTTCGCCTCTACGCATTAGTTTTTATCCCAGCGTTCAGGTATTCTTCCTCGGATTCAAAATATGGTTCGCTGTCTGGCGACCACAAATCATGTAAAGCACCTCCCGGCATATAATCCTTGACTGCTGCTTCTGCTGCGGCTCTGAGTTGGCGCTTTTTCTCGGCTTTGCGCTGGGCTTTTTGTTCTATGTCGTCGCGCATCATCCGCGAAGCTGTTTCGATGATTTCTAGGCGTTCTTCTGCTGTCAGATTTTTGAGTGCTGCTAAGATTTCTGTTTTGGTCACGGTTTTTTTGGGTGGTGGGTAAGAAAGTGCGATCCAACCATCATTATATCTTTGAGGAAAATCCATATCGGCGATCGCACTTCAATTTTCACCTCATCCTGCGAATTTCCGTGTCCAGGGTATGAAAAAAATAAGTTAAAAATCCCCAAGCTTTGTCGATACTGGTTTCTATGACTGGCATATTTAGCCTTTCATACCGTAAATCAGCAACGCCCGCAATAGTTCGTTGCTGGACGAAAGGCTCGATCGGATTTGTCAAACCACTGTTCTTGGGTATGATAGCGTTCTCGCTGGTAGACTTCCAAGGCACTCCAGTTTTCCTTTTCCCTAGGTAAGAATGTGCCGCGTTCGAGAATTAAGATCTTTTTACCGCTAGGAGCCAGATGATGTGCCAGCGTTCCACCGCCTGCACCAGTGCCGATAATGATAACATCGTAATGTTGGTTAAGCATGGTTTTCATCTCTATTGTTCTTGATAGTTCCACAACAAACCACCATCAACGACTACTGTCGAACCAGTGATATACCGAGCGTCATCTGAAGCTAGAAAAGCAACTACCGCCGCAATATCATCTGGTTTTCCAAATCGACCTAATGGAATATTTTTAAGCAAAGGTTGCAATTGAGCGGGGTTATTTAGTAGCTGTTGATTGATTGGCGTTTCGATCGCACCTGGAGCCACATTATTGATAGTAATACCCAATCTTCCCAGCTCTACCGCCAGATTTCGCATCATCATTTTCACGGCACCTTTACTAGCACAGTAAGTAGTGAAGTGTGGAAATGGTAATTCTTCATGAACGGAACTAATATTAATAATACTGGCGCGATTTTTGCCCGTATCGATTTGATGTTTGACGAAAAACTGTGTAGCAAAGAAAACTCCTTTGAAATTGATATTCATAACCGCATCAAAATCTTGCTCTGTTATATCCCAAAAGTCAGAATGTTTTTCAATCCCAGCATTATTAACCAAAATATCGATCGTGCCAAAATGTTCGATACTTTCAGCAACTAAACGCCGTACATCATCAACCATTCCCAAATCTGCACCGATACTATAACCCCGATCTCGATCGCAAAATCCATCAGCCATCAAGCAATTACCGCCGATCTCATTAATTGCCTTCAGCGTTTGTTCCGCGCCTTCAGGATTGGAACGATAATTGACAACAACTTTCGCGCCTTCCTGTGCCAATCGAATTGCAATACCTTGACCGATACCGCCACTACTACCAGTGACTAAAGCAACTTTTTCATTCAGTTTCATGATTTTTATTGTGAATTGATAGTTTGACAGCAAATCGGACTGATACACTCAGTAGTATGATTCGGGCAAAGCTTACTGCAAATTTGTCTCTGCACCTTCCGCTGCCCACTGCGTAAAAGCTGGTCAAGCTGCAATAAATTTCATTGCCACCCCATTCATGCAATAGCGTTTACCCGTCGGTTTGGGGCCATCTGCAAAGACATGCCCCAAATGTCCGCCACAGCGACGACAATGTACCTCAGTTCGAGTCATTGCAAAAGCTCGATCGATCGTCGTTCCAATAGCACCCTCGATCGGGGCATAAAAGCTCGGCCAACCCGTACCACTGTTATATTTAGTAGTAGAGGTAAATAGTGGCAAATTGCAGCCAGCACAGGCAAAAGTGCCGTTACCATGCTCCAAATCCAGGGGGCTACTACCCGCACGTTCGGTGCCATGCTGACGCAACACTTCAAATTGAGCTGGTGTCAAAATTTTCCGCCATTCTTGCTCTGTTTTCATAATTGCAAACTGATGATTTTCAGCTATTTTTATGGTTTTTCCTTGAACTTTGTTCGGTAAATAATCCGACAACCAAATCGAACCGATCGTCGCAATTCCAGCAGATAAAAAATAACGTTTTTTCATAGGATTAATCTACAGATCGAGAACTACCCTTGCCGTTTTGGGATGAGAAATACAGATGAGTACCGAACCTCGCTCTACAGTCGCACTTGGTTGTTCTTGATACTCCACTTCTCCTTCAGCAATCTTGCACGTACAGGTACCGCAAATCCCTGCACGACAGCTATATTCAGGTCGCAGACCATTTGCTTCGGCAAACTCTAAAATCGTCCCATCGGCAGGATTCCAAGTATGAGTTCGACCAGATTTACTGAAGACAATTTCTTTAGTATCGCTAGTTGCTGTGGTTACAGATTCACCCGCTTTTGCTGGTTTTGGCATTGCCTTGGCAAAGGATTCAAACATTACTCGCTCGTCTGCTACCCCCCACGTTCTCAATCCATTTCTAATCGCATCCATAAATGATGCCGAGCCACACAGAAAGTAATCTGCTTCAGTGGAACCACACAATTGCTGCATTTCTGGTGCCACTATATTTTGAATCAGAGCAGCATCGACATATCCACGCTGGTGATAATGTCCGATATCTGTTGCCATCGGTTGGCTATAGCAGTAGATAATATGTAAATTAGAATGACTGGCAGCGAGGGCATTAATTTCATCGCGAAAAGCATGATTTTGGCTATCTCTAGCACCATGTAAAAACCAAATGTGTCGCAATGGATTTAGTTGCATCGCCGCTTTTGCCATACTAATCATCGGCGTAATTCCTACACCATTACTAATTAAGATCGCAGGTTGGGGATGGTGAAGATTGAGTACGAATTTGCCAGCCGGAGGTTTTACCCAAATTATCGAATCTTCTTGGATACGATCGTGCATAAAATTAGAAGCAATTCCTGGAGGTAGATCGGTACCGACTGGTGCAATTTCTCGCTTAATCGACAGGCGATAATAAAGTGGAGATTGATGATAATCGGATAGAGAATAAGTGCGAATTACTGGCTCGGCTCGCTCTGGCAAATCGAGTTTTATCGTCAGAAATTGTCCCGACATAAAAGCCGGAATCGGCTCGTTATCTTCAGGATGTAAATAGAAAGATGTAATATTATCGCTTTCGCTTACTTTCCGCATGACGATAAATTTTCGCCAATCATGCCATCCCGAATTTAATGATTCTCGATCGCCTAAATCGTTAGACTCAACTTCATTATCTTTATTACGCTTACCCGAACTCAAACCGATCGCCGCACCGATAACAGAACTCGCTAACGAGGTGTAGACAACTAGCTTACTTGCAGATTCGGGAGTTGTCTGCTTTGGAGATTTGAGTAATTCTAAGGCAAGTCCAGCAGGAATTGTGACTAAACTGCCTAGAAAGATACCAGCAGCGATCGATCTAATAATGGGATTGGAAATTTTTTGTATATTTTCTAGCATTTTCTAATTCCTCGTTGGTATAGCTTCTTTCCAATAGAATCAAATTAATGGGCAAATATTTGACTGAATTCTATTTTGGTTATAGATATTACTTGTTGGCATCAACGATCTTCAGAGCAGGTTTATCCAAGTTTTCATGGCAGTAAATTTTGCTAAAATATAGATAGTGGGCAACAGCTCCCGCTCGTCGGAAAACCCGATGATTTTGGTTAAGATAATGCCCACCATCCAGTTCGATCGAGAGACTAAGAATACTAAATTCTAGAATCGATCGCAGAGGATATTACTTAACTTCACTGGGATTGAACCTAGCAATTTTGCCTTTTTTGACTGCCACAACCACATCGTAAACAGTACAGAGTGAAAGTGTAGTGTCATTGTTTTTGCTGTAAAGATTAACTACCATGCCCGCACCACCTGGTTGCACGCCAATTGGATTGAGATCTTTGGGATATAGTTTGCGGAGTAAGTCTCCACTACCTGGTTTACCTTTAACCGCTGTAATTTGGTCGATCTTTTCTTGCGTAGTTTCAGTTTGAGCGATCTTAACTTCTTGGGCAGATGCTTGGAGAGAATTAGGAGCGAATGATTGGAAGGGAACGGTGGCGATGGCGATCGTACCCAGAGCGATTGTTGTCAGCAGAAAAGAAGTAGCTTTCATGTTGTAAATCCTAGAATTGGGTTGTAAAAATTAGAAGTGAAGTCGAGTATAAAGATCGACTATTTTGGGATCGATGGTGCAGACTGAGGTTGTACCAGACAGGTTTGTTTGTCACATTCATATTTGTATAGCGATTCTACATAGGGCTTTTGCCAACTCAGCGGAATTTCCAACAAATCTCGCGTGCCAGTAAACCCCTGACCGATAAATAATAGTAGTGCCAAGCAGTTGAGAATGATATGGACGTTGCGCCAACGATTGCTGCGATCGCGATAAATATCTTGAATAATCGCTAATGAAAAAATCATTAACATCGCAGCAACGATCCCATAGTAATAATGGGAGACATACCATTCAGATTCGCGTCGATAGATCTCTGGTTGAGAACCGATCACTACTAAGCCCATTCCCGTTAATGTGGCAAATATGCCCAGCCAAATCTTTTCGCTCGATCGATATAAAAAGAACAGCGCTCCGCTAGTGGCGACGAACATCATCAGGATAAATACCACCCGAAATGGTTCTTTAATCCAAGCTTGTTGTTCGAGTATTTTTGAGAAGATCGGATGTGCCAGTCCAATTAAGGACAGCACTACAACCGAGCCGCTCAGCCATCGACCCAAATCTACGTGCTCTTTGCCTACAACTCCAGGAATTTGACTTTTCCCACCAGTTGCCACAGCTAGCCGTCGTTGGCGGGTTTGCCATGCCATTCTCACTACCATGCCGATGAGGGGGAAAACTACGGCAACGGCGAAAAAAGGATGCAATAGCAAGAATAGATCGTTGGCATTCATAAAAATAAATCCACAGCAGAAGATCGACTATTAACGTCAGTTAGCAGTTCGTTTTCGACTGGCGGACTGGGGAACATAGATGCTCCCAAAATTCCAACTTCTCACTCGAAAAATGCTACTAGCAACTTGGGTTATTAGTATCATCGCAATGGTTTTTTAAGCACGCCTGAAATGAACTTAATAATTTCCTGAATTTTTGGGTATGTATCTTTCAGCCGATTCTCAGCTAATTCTCAGTAACTGTCACGACACGTCAATTCACTGACATCTAACATCTAATCCTCGTCACGATCTAAGATTGCATCAGCCAGCGTCTTTGCCGCCTTACCCTGCAAGGCATCACCGTGCCGGTAGTGCCCTGAAGGAAAGGATCGACAGAATAAAACTGAATTCAAATAAAAGTAGACATTTAGAGTTGTAAATTATCATTGTAATGATGTACAAAGCGCCAAATTGCAGCAATATGATTTTCTAATTTTTTAGAGAAGGCTAAGCTCTTTCTTACCAACCCTTGATACTCGTTGTCGAATAGTACAGTTGAAGCGCTCGATATAGCTAGTAAAACCACTATCTTTATCTACACGGCGTGATGACGTTTGCTGGGCAATACAGAATCATAAGCACAAAGCGTGATCGGTATAAAATACTGCACATTGACGGTAAACTGGTGGCATTGAATTCCATAAAGATTGAGCCGATACTGCGCTACGATCTCCAATATGTACACCAACAATTTCCCTAGTCTGGGCATCCAATGCCAGCCAGACCCACTGCTGATTTCCTTTACTATCAACGAATGACCATAACTCATCCATCTGAACATTCAAGCGCTTTTTTTCTTTGGGAGTCACTTCCACTTGCTTCTTAACAGCAGCCGCT
>NZ_JAEQDE010000165.1:0-8435 GCF_020737865.1 Microcoleus sp. PH2017_35_SFW_U_B | reverse complement strand
AATTACGTGTTTTTCTACGAGCTGCATTTGACTCGACATGAGTAAATGTACTGTGCTTTGTATTATATACGACTTCCTGCGAGCATCAACATGGCTGGTCAAAAAATTATAATGATTCCAAACGCAGATTCCTCTGACGCAAGACGCCCGCATCTGTCATCCAATGGCACGGGGGCAAAAACAAATTGAACCAGGGGCAAATAGTCTCGTGCGGCCACAATTTGCTCAAAAAGCTACCCAAATAGTCAATGATGGGTAGCTTTGTCCATAAATTAAGTTACAGTTCCTAACCCTTCCCACTTGCGGGTCAACACGCCCACTTCTTCGGCAATCTCTAAGTCGTAATTCTGCTCTTTGAGCGCTGCTGCAACTTCATTCTTGCTGTGGTAGTAGCCCAACCCCAACTCGGCGATCGCCTCTCGACTCATACTCCTCTCGGCAATCAAGTGGTTGAGGGCGCCACTTCCTACTTCGCCCCACAGCCAATCCCGGCACTGGGCGTACACCGCAGCCAGTATCCCCCGGCGCATCTCCCACTTCGCTGCTATTTCTATTTCCCTAGGGCTGTGTTCGCGTTCGGGCAGCGCGACTCCAACTCTCGAAGCTGCTTCCCGCAAAGCTTCTACCCAATCAATGGCGGTGCATGGAAGTGATTGCCCGGTTGCGTCCGCGTAGCGAGTGCGCTAGCGTAGTTCGCATCGTTTCCCAAGAGAATGACTTTGAAACAAGAAGGATGAGAGAAGAACATCCGCTCTTGAGGATCGAACGAGCCTTATCTGAGCTCAAGGACGAGACTGAGGAAAATCAAGTAATGCTGTTGGTAGCACGCCATTTGAGAGAATCGCAGCGCAAAGTTGGTTGAAGGCTGAAAGGCTCGGGTATGGCAACATTCACCTCAAGGCGTGGAATAGCAGCAAAAAGCTAATCGAAAACACCACCACCACTGGGCGCCACCACTATTTTTGCTGCTATCAATGCGGGCGATCGCAACTACTTTGTCAAAGCTGCAACTTTTGAAAGCTCGTGTCTGTCCCCGGTAGTTTTGTTACCGAGAAGGCTCCAAGAGTCCAGCATCTGACCGTACAAACAAGTCATTTCCCAAGCAATCCGAGCGTAGACCTTACCCAAAGATGAGTCTTTCTCGCATTGAGGAATCAGGTCAAGTCCCATTGCTAGGTGCTGTTGGTCAATCTGATTATGGATTTGCCAGTAGCGACCCGCTTGCAGCCCCAGCTTTGCAAGCTTCGGACTCGCTGCACAGAAGAAGTCATAGGACGCCCCTTCTGAGATTAAATTCAGTGTAATGATTTGGTGTGCGTTTGATTCGCGCAGGACTGAACGAAAGCAATATGCGTTTACTGATATGGTTTCAAGGGTTGCCGGCACGTTAGTTGGACTCTCATCGGGTTCCAGAAAATCATATGTGTGCATCCACTCAATTAGCCGTTCGCAGTGATCGACTTCCTCCATCGCATGTCGGGCAAAGCACCCTTGGTAATAAGGGTCGTGGCACATGGCATGGCGCAGAGATAGCGCCGAGGTAAAATCGCGGGATAGGTGATATAACTGGCGAATCCAACCTCTAATCTCCTCTGGCGTTGAAGTCACTGCCAAGGTTTCGTAAAAATGTCCATTTCGGAGGAGATTCCGATATTCTTCTGCCAAACTTAACAGCCACTGCATAGATCCACTCCTGCCGTATAATTTTACTTTGACTAGATTTGGTGCCTTTAGGGGGCGAAATTTGTTAAGCGCCAGTATATTATAATAATAAAGCAGTATACTAAAACCAGTCAAGTAGACTAATGCCCCTTGAGTGGCCCTACCGTGTTCTATTCTTTTTTCTCTCATTGCCAGACACGTAAGCGTTGCTATCCGCTAAACACTGGACAAAAGTGGACAAGATAGCCAGTCTAAGTCTCTAACCAGGCTACGTTAGTAAGGTCACGACACCTATGGGTGCTTTCCAGCCCATAGCTATGTCGCCGGAGATTAAACATCTCTATTTAGCTAAGGAAGTGTCTCCGGCACGACAAGCCCCACTAACATTGACGAGGAAAACATTACCGGAGAAATCCGAGGGGGATTTATCCCTAAGAAACGCCCCATTGAGGCGGGTCTTCATCGAACAGTATCAATAGCCTCTGTCCTGTAATGCCAGCAGGTATGCCAAAAAGAATGACCGCTTTTGAGGCGTCTTGGTTTTATTTTGTATGCTGAGTCCACGTTTGTCCAATTAATTGGCGATTAGAGACGTACCGATCGGAAAACCGATCCCAGGCCTTTGTGAAAGTGTCAGTTCTGCGTCTGTCCTGACACAGCGAAGTTTATTCGTACCCACCTACCTATTTTATGGGCTGATCGTGCAACCAGAGCAAGTTGCTTCCCAACTCTGTTAGACTTGCTTTAGGTATGCTTCATCAAAAATACCCAAACATCACAATTATGAGCAAATTATATCAAGGGAAAAGTCAATCTAATACGGGAATTCTTGTAGTCGATAATAACAGAAGAATAGTGAGTATAAATCAAAATTTTGTAGAGTTGTGGAGTGTCCCAAAATACGTTATAGACTCACAGAACGAGTCCCAAGGTTTAGAGTTAGTTTCTCACTATTTAGAAGAACCTCAAAAATTTGTTAAACAAATAACAGAAGTATACCAAAAGCCGGAATTGAATATTTATGCAATTATTAAATTTAAATGCGGTCGGCTGTTAGAGATATCTTCTCAGTCGCAATGGTTTGAAGAACAATATGTAGGGAGAGTCTGGAAAAGTCGCGAACCTGACAAATTCATATTTGATGAGCCAAAATCAATAGTTTATATTTGCCCTTTTTTAGACATATTCCAAAAATAAATGGTTGACCGATCGCTCTTAAATTATAATGAAATTTTACCCCCTCTCAACATGAGCTAACTTCGAGAATATCTTGAAAAGCATCCATTTTATCAATATTCTCTGTGGGTTGATTGCTTATTGCCATCAACCCAAAAAGCCAGGAATCGCCATGGATAAGAACTTGCTTTGTTCTGCTTAACCCGAACTCACGTTTAATAGCTCTATTAAAACAATGCCACTTTCTTGTACCTTTGGTAAAAGCATTACTGTTTTCTTGCGAGCTATCTAATCGCAAAAGGCAGGCAAAAAAATGTGTGCCTTTTTAGTTCAGTTTAATGACGGCAATTCATATTGACCATATTCTTTAGGAGGTACTATCTAATGTCATCAAATACAGTAAATGTTGTAATTGTTGGTGGTGGATCAGCAGGTTGGATGACAGCCGCTTATTTGAGCAAAGCTCTGGATAAAAATGTTCGGATTACCCTAGTAGAATCTTCTAACATCACAACAGTAGGAGTAGGTGAGGCAACTTTTAGCAGCATCAAATCATTTTTCGATTTTCTGGGCTTGCAAGAGTATGAATGGATGCCAAAGTGTAATGCCACTTATAAAATGGCAATTAAATTTGTTGATTGGAATTCAGACAGAAGGCATTTCTACCACACTTTTGAAAAATTTGATTTCATAGATGGGTTCAGTATCTCTGAATGGTGGCTTAAACTAAAAAGTTCCAGCGTACCATTTGACTATTCTTGTTTCATGACACCTACGCTGTGCGATGCCCAAAAGTCTCCCAGATACTTAGATGGCAAAGTCTTTGACGAAAGAGTGCAACATTTATTTTCAGACGATCATTTATCTCAAAAGAGACTTGTAACGCTTGCCGATGCAGAAGGACAGTATCCCTACGCTTATCATTTTGATGCGAATTTAATTGCTAGGTTTTTGAAAGATTATTCTACACAAAGGGGTGTCCGGCAGATTGTTGATGATGTGGTAGATGTAAAGTTAACAGAGGACGGAAGCATAGATTGCATCCATACCGAAAAACATGGCAGTCTCAGCGGAGACTTGTTCGTAGATTGTACGGGTTTTCGCGGCTTGCTAATCAATAAAGCTCTTGATGAACCGTTTATTTCTTTTTCAGAATCGCTGCTTTGCGACAGCGCAATTGCCATGCAAGTACCGGCTGATATCAAGAAAAATGGGATCGCTCCTTATACAACCGCAACCGCACAGAGTTCTGGCTGGATTTGGAACATACCTCTTTACGGAAGAACAGGTACGGGGTACGTTTATTCGAGTGCGTTTATCTCCAAAGAGGAAGCAGAGCAAGAGTTCCGCCAGCATTTGGGAGAAGCTTCTAATAACTGCAAAGCATCGCACATCAAAATGAGAATCGGGCGCAACAGGAATTCATGGGTGAAGAACTGTGTAGCCATCGGTTTGTCCAGTGGGTTTGTCGAACCGTTAGAGTCTACCGGGATATTTTTTATCCAGCATGGAATTGAAGAGCTAGTCAACCACTTTCCAGGCAAGTCATTTAGCGACGAGCTGATCCGAAACTACAATAGAGCTATTGCTAATTGTATTGATGGCGTTCGCGACTTTTTGACACTTCATTATTACGCTAGCGATCGAGCAGACACGCCGTTTTGGCAAGCAACAAAGCACGAAATTAAGGTATCAGAGGAACTGCGTGAGAGGTTTAACTTGTGGAAAAAAAGGCTGCCCAATAAAAAGAATATCAATCCAAATTTTCACGGGTTTGAAACTTACTCTTACTCCGTAATGCTGCTCGGACTCAATCATAAACCTGAAGGCAGTTTGCCGCTTTTAGATCATATTGATGACGAGAAAGCATTAGCCCGGTTCAACGCGATCGAGCAAAAAGCACGTCACCTGAGTGCTACTTTGCCATCCCAGTATGAATACTTAACGCACGTGATGAAATCTCAAGAGCGTTCTGAGTACGTTACTGAAAATGACCTATGCCTGGTTTAAATAACGTAAGCTGAGAAGTTGAGTTGTGTGCGTGCTGGTCTGACTTTTCATTGACTCAATCTGCAAGCGCGTGCTAAGCGGTATTTTCTTAAGCGAGTCCGATACCGCAGTTTCTGGGAAAATGCTTCTAAAGTCAACGGCCGCACCTCTACTAAATTTCAGAGAGCGGTCGCTTCCTGCAATTTGCCGTTGTTAGGGGCGATCGCTTTTTGGAACAGAAGCAGCAAAGCTGCGATACCAGCCCGCAATCAATTGCTTTGTTCCTGCAATACTGACCCCAAAAAAGGTGATTGAGGGCAACTGCAATTATGCTGCATTTCTGAGTCGCTGTGCGATCGCACGTTCACAAACAGACGCATCTCCGCCACCGTGAAAAAGTACCTCAACCTCGCCACCGCCTTCATCGCTTCTCTCAAACACAAATCCCAATTACCCGAAATCGACAGCTACTGCCAACCCGCACTCGCCGCCCCCGAGGAGCAAGCTTTGATGGAATGGTTGTTCGCCAGTTTGATGAGTGCTAGTCGTACAGCAAATAAAATAGAATGACGCGAATAGGAGGATGAAATACTGAATACAAAAATTATCTAGCTCGCTTACCTCAAAAAATACTAAGTTATTCTAATGCTTGAACCAAATTTTCAGCCCCCGAACCCACTCAATAATTGTCTTGAAAAAACTGGGTCTTCAAAAGACCTCTCCCAAAAAGAAATAGTTGATCGATCGCTCTTAAAGTATAATTAAATTTTACCCCCTCTCAACATGAGCCAGCTTCGAGAATATCTTGAAAAGCATCCATCCGAGACTCAAAGAATGTTGGGCATAGACTACGACCAATTAATACAACTAATTACAAATGCCGAAAATCTGTATGCTCGTCAAAAAGAGCCAATAAATCAAAGGCTCAAAAAAGAATCTTTGTCGAACATCTAATTAGATTACTAAAAATCTGGAGAGTAGCATCGGAAAGATTTCGCTGAAAATCGAAAAATTTTGGTGGTATGTGGATTAGTAAGATGGCGAATAGGTGCGATCGTTATGTGTCAATAAAAGTCCCTACAAGCTGAAAAAAAACAGTAAAATTTAGATCATGAAACCGGGCAGTTTTTATCGCTCGACCGTTGAAACCCTTATTGAAGCGTTGGTTTTGGCAGCCAGGCCCTTGAGCAGGGCTGTTTCATTCTCAGACGAATCATCGTTTTGTAGGGGTAGTGCCCCCGTGCCTACCCTCCCCCTCCACGATTTTGTAGGTGTTTCAGACATCGGGCGGGCACTCTTGGCACCGCCCCTACAAGAGAATGAAACAGCCCTGGGCCCTTTAGGGGGCCGGGTTCCCAAAACCAAGCGGGGGAAGGGATTGGAATTATGGGAGAGGTCTACTGTATCGAAAAGCACAAAGATTTGGCGATGAAATCGCTGAAATCCTTACCCTGAGACACATAAGCTATATCAATCACCGGATAGCCAGGAGCGACCCGTAGTACCAGTCAACCAGTGTTATCTGGGAACTTTCGTGTTTCAGTTGTGGTAGGATGTATTGTAAGTAGGTAAAACTGTCCTTCTACAGTTTTAAAAGTGTGATAAGAAAATTAAATATTGGAGAAACAAACTAAATATTTATTTTTCTTAATAAAAAGTAACCCCGAACCCCAATCACTTTTTAATGTTGCCAATTTCAGACCAGTTAAAAAATCAAGATGCAAACTCTGGAATTTTGTTAGTAAACAGCCAGAGACAAATTTCAGGGCTGACTCCCAGTTTCTTAAAAATCTGGAACCTACCCGAATTTATTATCAGGTCGCTATCCGATCGCCTAGCGTTGCAGTTTGTTGCCGAACAATTCGACAATCCCCAAGTTTTTCTCAAGAACATAACAGAAATTTACAAGCAGACTCAGCTAGAATGTCACGAAAAAGTTCAACTGAGGGACGGCCGCACAATCGAACGCTATTCTAAACCGTTGTGGACTGATGGGGAATACGCCGGGCGTCTGTGGATATGTAAACTTAATTAATGGATAGAAAAGTACCCACAAAAAGCGGAGTGCAAACATACATTTTAAGAGAGAGGGCGCTTTTCGTACTGAATTTTAGAAATTGCTTGAATGTCAAAAAGATTAATTACTAAAATAGTCACAAATATGCCAGCTTACATGAAAGACCCGGTTTTACTCCCTATTGTTGTGGATACTGGAGCGCCACTAACAATTGCCGCTCAAATTACCGAGCAGATTAAGCTATTGATCGTGCGGGGCAGTCTCAAGCCGAACCAGCCACTACCACCGGGCGTTCATTTAGCAAAGCATTTAGGAGTCAACCACAATACTGTAGCCTTGGTGTACAACGAACTGATTAATTCAGGATATTTGATAGGTCTGCGGGGCAAAGGAACTTTTATCGCCGATTCCCAGTCTGTGAAACAAATAATAGCCCGGAAAAGTTTCTACGACTTGCTCGATCAAGCTTTTCGTTCTGCATCTCAAAGTGGGCTGAGCGTGTCGGAGTTTTCAGCAGCGGCTTACGCTCAAGCAGTCCTTGTCGATCGCCATCAAATCAACGTAGCATTTGTGAATTTTTTCCCAGATAGTATCGATATTGGCAGCAGCATTCAATCTGCAACCGGGTTAGCTTTAGTATCAATTGATTGGAACACGTTAAAAAATAAGGAAGCAGAATCAGTTCAACAGTTGTTGGCGGCAGATTTGGTGGTAACAACTATTAAAAACTTGTGGGATGTAGCGAAGCTGGCAGATCCCAACAAAGAAATAATCGGAATTGACGTGCAACCCGATATGCAATTGTTAAGCTGTATTTCACCGCTGCCCCGCAATGCCAAGCTGTTATTCGTATGTAAAGAACAAATTAGCAGCGAAGCGATGAAGGAGATAATCGAGTACAACGTGCATCACGTAGAGTCAGAAGCAGTTACCCTCGAAACCGTTCAAAATAATAAATGCGACCTGGATCAATTTGATTTGATAGTGTGTTCGAGTCAAGTAGAGAGTCGGTTGAGTAAATACGTCCCCCAAAACTTGAAAGTAATGACTTTTCGTATCGCCATAGATCCGATAAACTTGTTGGTACTTCAAGCTCGTTTGGCTGCTGTTGAAATGGAAAAGTTAATGTAATCCGAATCTTTCCAAACTTGTGAAACAACTCGAACTTTTCCCCAAATTCAACTCCAACTATCCGAGTCGGGCATCTAAATTGGCGATGAGCGCTGATGCCCTACATTCTTGGAAAAACCGAATTTTCGAGTGTCAGCAATTTGCTAGCACGCCCGCAACCGCAGCATGGAACTTTATTCGAGTTAACTCCCAATCCTTGCTACTCCGATACCCTCGACCCTTTTACCCTGCAACTTCACCGAAAAACGAGCCCGGCGTGCCTCTGGCTTTAGACATGAGGAGGAAGTCGGCAGCGGTTTCAACCGCCTTTAATATTTATTTACATAATGGATCTAAAGATTTGTTATAATTAGATTGTAAGTGTGCGATTCGTTTAGCCGAAACTGAGTAACAATACTTGGGGGATGACTAGGATGACTATAAAGTCATAATAACTGGATACACATCTGGGTGCGGGTCA
>NZ_JAEQDE010000164.1:0-15781 GCF_020737865.1 Microcoleus sp. PH2017_35_SFW_U_B | reverse complement strand
GCAAAAATTGGCTCTCAAAAAGTCCGAAAAGATGCAGTCATTGCCGCAGACATCCTCCTGGGGGCTTCCCCCAGCTACTTCAGACCCTCTTGCCCGGAAAACTACGGGTACTGGCAGCAAAAGCAATTGGTTCTATGGACAGAAGCTTCAACTAACTGGCTGGAAGAACACGTAGGGAGTAACATTCTTCAAACCGCCCTGCACCTCGATGAAGCCACCCCTCACATCCACTGTCTCTGGGTGCCTATCAACAATGAGGGAAAACTCAGCTACAGAAGTACGGAGTTTGGAGGGACAAGAAGTGGCTTGAGCAAACTTCAAGACAGCTACGCCGCAGCCGTTGCCCACTTGGGCATCGAACGCGGCATCAAATTCTCCCCAGCACGGCATCAAAAAATCCGACAGTATTACACTGCTGTCAACTCCCAAGAAACTGTATTAGATTTAAACTTATGGCTTCCGGAACCAGAACCAGAAGAAACTGCCACCAATTACAGGTCTAAGTCAATTGCCTTGCTACAGACTGGTTCCGACGCCATCAACCAGATGCTTGCAGAACGCCAAAGAGCCGTAGCACAGCAGGAACTAGAACGTGAGAAAGCCATGATCGCTCAAAAATATAGGGAACAGGTAGAGCAAGAATTGGTTTCTGAAAAAGCTGCATTGATTGCAGAGCAAGAAAAAGTTTCTCTCGTCTCGCAGTTAGCCGGCTGCTGCTTCGTTCTGGCGAATTGTTTGCAGGCAGAGCTAAAAACCAACGAGGTCATAGGCTCAGAGTGGCAGTTCCGAGTTCAAAACGGCTGCATAGAAATCAAAAACCAACACGGGTTTAATTTACAAGCCTCACGCACGGATTTTACACGGTCGATCGCAAAACTTGCAAAGACCGAGTTGCAACAGTTGGCTGACTTCTCGGATTTGTTGCAAGCCACAGTGTACGATCGACTTGCAAAGCAGAAAAATGCGAACCTAGAACTCTAAGCCGAACCAAAGATGATCGCCGAACTCTAACCCAAGACGATCGCTGAACTCTAGCCCAAGACGATCGCCGAATTCTGATCCATGCCTAGTTGAAATTTCGCTCTGGCAACACCTGTTTCACACGCATCGTTCCTTCTATTTAGGCAAGCTCAAGTCTTAGGTTTTTAAGCCGAGCCGTGTTTCCCAATCTCGTCTCTAATTAGCTCTTGAGGTCGATCGCTAAAACGCACATCTGATCGTATTTCAATCTGGTTATCGCAAATTTTCTCATATATCGATATATGACTTACCAGATCGCTCTACAATCTTTAAATCATTTACTTTAATTTAACACCATGCAAATTAGACTGGCCGTCATCAGTAATGCTGGGGGCAGTGGCAAAACCACACTTTCAGTCCACCTCGCCTACGAACTGGGTTTGAGAGGTTTCCAGGTAGCCATCATGGATCTAGATCCCCAAGGCTCGCAGACCCTTTTTTGCGGGCTGATGCCACCAGAACCAGAACACACACTGTCCGCCGTGCTCCGAGACGGCTTTAATGGCTCTTGGCCCCTCACTCCTAGCTGGACTTCCCACACCAATAATGTAACAGTTTGTCAGGGTGGAATGACGTTGACACAAACAGCAGACGAGTTAGTTTTGCACAAACGTGGCGCTTACCTTCTGAGCGATTGCCTGACCGACTATCCCCTAGAACACGACCTGATAATCTTTGATTGCCCCGCCACGTTGGGCCCTTTGCCCCTAATGGCGCTAGCTGCCGCCACTCACATAGCAGTGCCAGTACAGTTAGAACCAAAATCCATTCAGGGCGCGGCTCACTTATTGGAATGGTACTACCATCATTGCAAGCACTTGCGCCTCAAGCCCCAGCCAGAAATTATCGGGTTTGTACCTAACCAATACGATGCAAAACGAGCCACCCACCGACAACTTTTAGAGTCTTTGCCAGCTCAATTAGAGCAGATGAATATCCGCACTTTCCCCGCGATTCGGGACAGTGCAGAATTTATCAACGCCAGCGGGCAGGGATTGCCTTTACACATTTATCGCCCCCTTCATCCTGCCTTGGGCGACTTCAAGGAAATTGTTAAGCACGTAGCCAGTTTGATGCCAAATAAAGTTACTTCAACAGACAGCCAAAAGACTAAAAAGAAGAAGTAGCAGGACTTACGCACAGGCTACATCCCAAGCCAACCAAAGCCGAAAAAACCGCCCAAGGTATACCAACCGTTTGGGCAGCACCAGACATTGATGATTGCTGAAACCTTTGATATGCAAACGTTTGACTTCTGAGTGTTGACTCTTGACTTTTGATATCAATTCCGGTTGTATCGGAATAATTAAACCGCAGAGAACGCAGAGGATAAAGAGAAAGGGAAGAGAGAGACGAATAATTCCGATGCCAACAGATTTGATATGACTCCTGACTCGTGACGAATGCTATAAATCTGGATTTGTCCCAGTGCCAACCCGATGGGGAAAGATAACGGTCGAACGCTTGGATGAAATGACGTAAAAGTTCGATCGAAAATTCTGAACACTGTCCCATGCCACAGCCAAACTCAATCGGGGCTGATGCTCAAACGGCTGGCAAATGAATAGAGATCAAATGAATTCCACAGAGCCCGCAACAGGCACATTATTACTGCGGGGACATTACTACTATGGGTAGTATAAAAATCGACTCATGTAGCGTAAGTCTTGAGCCTAGTTCCATTTTTGACTGTCAATTGCCTCTGTAAATAAAGCAAACTTTCTTTTGTTCACTCCCGATCAAAAATCTTAAATCATTATGGCCACCCGTAAAACTCCCGACTTGACCAGTTACTTTTCAGCAGCCAAGCAATCCATGCAGCTATCCGAGGCAGAGGAAGAAATCCAAAAATTAAGAACCGAAGTTGAAGAGCTGCGAAAGTCCGGTGCTGCCGAACTTGAAGCGCAGCTAGCTGCTCTGCGAGAGCAATTGCAAGTTGCAGGAGGGGTTCTCTCCGTTCCCCTCGACCAAATTCTACCCAACCCCGAACAGCCCAGGCAGACATTTTTGCCTTCTAGTATCGAATCAATGTCGCGCTCCCTTACTAGCGACGGGCAGCTAGAACCCATCATCTTAATTCAGCGGGGAGAGTTGGTAATCTTCGATGGAGAGCGACGCTGGCGTAGTGCTAAAAATCTGGGCTGGCCAGCCTTGGAAGCTGTGATTATTCCAGAGCCAGCATCTTTGCACCGCAAGGCGCTACTTACCTCTCTGCATAGAGAAGACCTCAACCCCCTAGACAAAGCTGAGGCGATTGTCCGCGAGTTAACTGCTTCTTCTGACTTAGAGCCTGCAAATATCCCCCGCATTCTCTCGACTGCTGTGCGACGGTTGAACGTGCAAAAGCGCATGAATTTGGTTTCTGAGTTGGTGAGGGCAACGCCTGAAGAACAACGACAAGGTTTGGAGGTTTTAGACTTAGATGAGCAAGAGCGAACTGTAATGGAAGGTTTACTCGATTTGCAACTCAATCCGGCTTCAATTGATGCCAATATTTTTCCCATGTTATCAATCGCGACGGATCTTAAACTAGCGATTCGGAGCGGGCTCAAAGGAGTTCACGCTATGGCTCTGTCTAAACTCTCTGCTAAGAATTTGGGGGTTTTACCTGAAGAGGCGGAGTCCATTCGAGTTAAGGCAACTAACCAAGTTTGTGCCGAGAAATTGTCGGCTGCTCAAACTCGTAAATTAGTGAAGGAAATTATCAGTTCTAATCTCGCTAAGTTTCCAGCGTCTACTCGGCAACTCAAGCAGGTTAAACTGGCTGCTGGGAATTTGAAGAAGCTGTCACCACAGGTATTGGAGGAGTCTGAAGTTGAGCAACTTGTGGAATTACAGGAGGTTTTGCGTCAGAAGTTAGCGGAAATTGAAGCTGTTTTGAAGCAAAATGCGATCGCCCAAAATTCTAAGTAAACTACTTCCACGCTCGTTGAAGGAGTATTTTTAGCTTTTCATACTACTTTCAACATAAAATAGTTGAGATTTTTAATCGTAACTCAACAACCACTTTCTACGATCAAGACTCACGCAAAAACCGCAAAATATACAAAAACTGCTTGGCAATATTATTAGTAGGGGAGATTATTTTAAATGGGTTCAGAAAATAGCCAGCCCCTCGAAAGCCGGATCAATGAAGATATTTATCGAGAAGTGAGCAAAATTATTAGTCAATTTCGGCTCTACCAGTGCGACGAAGCCGTTCAAGCTGTTGTAGAATGGTTAGAAACTAGAGATATAAAAGGAACAATCCTGAGAATTAAAACTAAATATGACGAGGAAGACTATATCCTAAGTCAGCGTTTAGAAAGTCAAGGGATAACAGAATCAATCACTCTTAACAGGCAGCATTATGGCATCGAAGTTCAAGGGTTAGTTTTCGATAATTTATCAGTTACAGG
Source organism: Microcoleus sp. PH2017_35_SFW_U_B (assembly GCF_020737865.1). Taxonomy (NCBI): domain Bacteria; kingdom Bacillati; phylum Cyanobacteriota; class Cyanophyceae; order Oscillatoriales; family Microcoleaceae; genus Microcoleus; species Microcoleus sp. PH2017_35_SFW_U_B. The sequence continues at coordinate 11,363 of NZ_JAEQDE010000164.1, read as the reverse complement.
AATAACCCGCGAAGATTGGTTAAACGACTTTCAATCCATTAGCGGAGAATTCATTATTACAGAATTTGATAGTACAACTTTTAACCAAAACGAAGGTCAATCAAATGAGTCAACTCTATGACATCCTAGCAGAAATCAAAAATCAACCCACGAAATATTTAAGGCAAACTTCCCTGCCTCATCTGTTCATGTTTTTAAATGGCTACAAAATAGCAAAGCGAGATTTACGCATCTCAATCACTTCAGAAGAACAGGAGTTTTATCGAGACTTTCAACCTTGGATTCAGAAAAAATTAAAAGTCAAAACCGTTAACTCTTGGGCAAACATCATTCAACTTTTCTGCATCAATGATAGAGAAGCCTTCAATTACTTTTTTGAACTCCTTGCAGAATTTAACCAAGGAGAAAAACTCTCAGAGCCCACCTCCCTCAACGAATATGCCTGGAAAAATCCTCAAGCTACACCCTCAATTACGGCAGACAACAATTTTTATCAGCTTTTAGATAAAATCAAAAGTAGACCCGCCCTTTATCTCGGCAAGCGTTCTATCTTTAGTCTGCAAGCTTTTTTAGACGGTTACATTTGTGCCTGCCGCCAACTCGCAATTCCTGTTACTGAACAGGAACAAGAATTTGCCGAATTTCAAGACTGGATAGAAAAGCAATTTAACCAGCAATCTACTCAATCTTGGGCGCGAATTATCCTTTTTTATTCAGAAGATGAATCCCAAGCGCTTGATACATTTTTTCAGCTATTTGAAGATTTTTTACAGCGTGAATCCTCTGGGATGCTGACACAATCTCTCGCCACCAGCAGCCCCGAAAATGGTAATAAAAAGCAGCTAAATTCAATGCTTGAGAACTTATCCGAAGAAGCGCTTGCCCAACTTCGTGAATTTGCCGAATCTTTGCACCAACAAGAAAAAAGCCCTGTCTAACAATTTTCAAGGAAGTACAGATTAGGCTGGTGACATCTCCTACACCAACCCTAGCGGGTATGGAGTAGGCTTCTCAGACATTCGGAGAATGTGGAGAACTTCCTTAGAGGTATCATCAGTAATAGAACCAACTATCATGATGCCACCTTTACGGCGTTTTATAGTAGGGAACATATCCAGCCCTACTCTCAGGACGTTGATAGCGGCGTTCACGTCTCTATCAACCCAAAGTTTTAGATCCTCATCCCAATACTCACGAATGCTGCAATCGGTGAAAATCACTTCATCCCGATAGCTCAGGAGTTGAGACGTGTAAGCAGGATTCTTTGCAATCACGACGGCTCCAGCTTTTCCAGCTATGTGACCGAGCAGTTGAAAGAATTGACCAAACGCGGCATCAGACCAACTCAAATTGAGTCCTGATTTAGAAGCTTGCCCGTTTGGAATAAATGCCCCGGTTTTGTCTTGTTTTGGGGCGTTACGCTTTGAGAGACCTTTAAGATTCAGGTCTTCATAAAAGAAAACTTTCTTACCTGTTCTCACCAATTTGTGAGCGGTTTTGTATTGGAAGTCTTTACGGCATCTCGCAATCTTTTGATGCTGTTTACCTTCACGTTTTGCCAGCTTGCGACGTGCCTTAGATCCACGTTTACGTGCATTTCTTTTCTGTGAGATGCGAGTGAGCTTGTTTTGACTCTTTCGCAACACTTTGAGCGACGGCAGTTTGACCCCTTCAGATGTGGCTAGGTAATCATCCTCATGCAACACCGCATCCATTCCTAGCGAGTTCTCCCACGTTGGGATAATGTCGCTCTCGCAAACAGGTACGGACTCATCTTCTAAACGCAGATTCACAAACCAACCGTCATTTTTCTTGATGAATTGTAACTGCTTGAGAATTGCACCATCGGGTAAATGACGGGGAGAGCGAACCTTGATCAATCCAATCTTGGGGACTTTCACATACAGGTATTTGCCGCCCACAGAGCATGAATGCAGTTCAAGACCAGCACCTTCAATCACAAACGAACGAAAGCGGGATTGAGCCTTGAATCGGGGTCTACCGCTTCGTTTCCCAGCGCTGTCACCCGCGATGAATCGCTCAAACGATTTGTCAACCCGCTTACAGACTTCTTGTAATGTGTTTGCTGGAACTCGCGATAAGTCCAATTCTTCACCCGACCATTGCACGATGACAGGCTCTTTCTTGAGTCCTGGTAGATACTTTTTCTGGCTGTAATAGTTGGGCTTGTCTCGCAACTCAGGAAGCGCCGTCACCAGTGGGCAAGCGTCAACGGGTGAGCGATTCATCTCCCACCAATCGAATCTGTCCCCTAGCTGACGGTTGTACCAGTACTGGCAAATCCGCAACCAGAGATTTAACTCTAGCTTCTGTTCAGTTGTCGGAAGTGCTTTGTACTGGTAGGTGTATTTCATTCTACAATTGTAACTCATATTGCTTTACGGTGCAACGCATGAAGTATGACGATTCCATCAATATTCGACTACCAAAATCAGAGAAGAAAATGCTCGACGATTACTGCAAACGGGCGAAACGAAACAAAACGGACGTGATTCGGGAATTCATTCGTTCATTGCCTGAGAGATAGTTCATTGCGGCGCTGGCAGATTCCCGCGTCGAACATAATTCACCTACCGCACCGCAATGAACGCGGTATTCCTCTCAACACCTCCGAAGCGGTAGGTGTGAGGCTCTTACCTACTTAGCTGAGTGTGAGTCCAAAGGCTTTGTCACCTTGCCAATTGCCCAAGTTTATAGATATTCCGAAACCGACAGCATTCAGCATCAAACAGCAACTTAACCGTTCCCGTTCCGCTATTCCGTCCTTTCAACGCAATAATTTCAGCCGTTCCCCGATCGGGAGAATCAGGATTATAATAGTCGTCCCTGTAAACTCCAAGGACAACATCCGCATCCTGTTCAATTCCACCAGAGCCACGCAAATCCGATAAACTCGGACAGAAAGCAACAAAACAGGTACATCAACCTCCCGAGCCAAAATCTTCATCTGCCGCGTAATTTCGCTGATTTTATTGACAACATTTTCATCCGCCGAATTCACCATCAATTGCAAGTAATCAACAATTACCAAACCCAAGGGGCCGCGCTCACAAACAAACTCCCTAACTCTGGAACGAATCTCCAAAGGAGATGGTTCCAAACTTTCGTCTATCCAAAAATCAGCATCGCTAACTTTCCCTAAAGCCGAAGCTAGCACTTCGTACTTACCAGCTAGGTTAACTTTCCTGATATCTTTCACCGACACCCCACTCTCAAGTGCTATTAGTCGCGCTGCCAAGTCCCGACCTGGCATTTCCATCGAAAACATCAAAACTCGACCGTTCGTGGGAAGGGAAGCAATGTTGTAGCCAAGGGCACAAGCCAAAGCTGTTTTGCCGCTGCCGGGGCGACCTCCTATGACAATCAATTCACCTCGGTAAAATCCCCCTCCCAGTAGGTCGTCGAGGTCGTAAAACCCTGTGCTGATTCCAGGAAAGTAGTTAGCAGTCTTCAAGCGCTCTTCCTCAATTTCATCTAGATATCGCCAAAGCTCCCCGCAGTAGTCCGAGAGAGGCTGAATAGCTTTTTGTCGCTCTTCTTTGTACTTATTGAGGGCAAAAATCTTTTCCTCGGCTTTATTTAGTATCGCACCTAATTCGCTGGAAGTTTCGTAGCCAAGCTGTACGATGTCATTACCAGCTTTGATGAGTTCGCGCCGGACAAACTTGTCCACAACTAGCAAAGCATATTGGTCGATGTTGACGGCTGAAACAGTCCGGTCTACGAGCATTACCAGTTTGGTTAGACCTCCTACTACTTCCAGCAGGTTGTGGTTGTCGAGGAAGGTAGTGATGTTGATCAAATCTGTGGGCTGATCCTTAGAGTGCAGCGCTAAAGCGGCCCGATAAATATGTTGGTGAACTGTAATTGCCAATGCTTCGGGATGTAGAATATTTGCGACTCTTTTAATGGCAATTGGATCGATCAGAATTCCGCCTAAAACTGCTTCCTCTGCATCAATATTGCTCGGCATAATTTTGTCAACTAAACTGACTGCCATGTCTGGTATTCTCCTTTGATTTTGTTGCTAATTGAACTGTGGGAAAATGGCGTTGCTGATTTAAGGTATGAACAACTCAATGTGAAAAAATGAAGCAAGCGAGTCAGTCAATATAGCTGAATTTTCAAGTTATTCATTTTCATACCCTGATTAAGCAACGCCTCGAAAAAGTTGTGTAAAGGATTAAAAGCTGTCTAGATAGGTTGGATAATCACTGTTTTCACAACTAAGCTATGGCCCAATACGGTTTACTTAAGAAGAATCTGAGTTCCAAAAAATGTCTATATTGCCTAGAAAATCGTCAGATGAAATTCCTAAAAAAGCGTTAAGTAAACCGTATTGAGCTATGGCTTTTCTCAAAAAAGTGAGGTATACCCACGGAGTCTTATGCCCTATGCCCTATGCTCATGAGTACCTCATCTTTCTGCAATACTTCGGACAGTTTTAGATCTAATCGAGTATCTCAAACCCTTGATGGTTATAGGGATGACTATTTTTTCAATCTTTAAGTCTAGCCCTGAGTTTCAAAAAATCATTAAAAATTTCAGGGCTTACGCTGTAACGCTTACAGAGTCGTTAAAAAACTGTCCGAAGTATTGTTTCTGAACAAGGCTATAAATAGCTAAGTAGTAGACAATTTGCTCAAAATTTGTTTTGCTTGCTGAGGAAATCGCTGTATCCACTGCAAGTAAACTTGCTGCTGAATACCTAGCGATACGAAAGCTTCTTCGCCTAGTTTTTGGAACTGTTTGAATAACTTTTGGTGAGTTTTTAATGGCATATAGTGAGGGTCAATATAATCCTCAGTTATTCTTGTTGTATGTGCAGAAGGAGAATTTTTTGGAACTGGAGAGGAGCCTGTTGAAGCTGGAGACGAAACAACATTTGCTGGGTTCGAGTTTGGAAAACCGTTAGTTTGTTCCCACCAACGACCTCGCAAACAGTCAACGATCCATCCAGAAGGGTTAGATATTTGCTTTGTTTGGCTTCTGATTTGCAGCAGGTTTACGGCTGCTTGGATTTCCTCTAAGTTGTACTGCAAGACGCAAACTCTCAATTCGGGATTCATCCCTCCTGTGGCTTGCATAACTATTTCGACAATCTGAGTCGCATCGGGGTTGGTAATTGCAACCGCTTGAGAGTTAGCAATTGCATTAGGGTCGGCAATTTCAGTCGTTTCGGAATTGACAATTGCAACCACTTCGATAATTTCAGTTACATCAGGATTGGCAATTACAACCGCTTCAGAAGTGGAAATTGCAACCACTTCCACAATTTCAGTTGTTTCGGAGTTAGCAATCGCAACCGCTTCGACAATTTCAGTTACATCAGGGTCGGCAATTTCAGTTGCTTTGGAATTGGGCATTACAACTGGTTCGACAATTTTAGCGACTTCAGGATTAACAAAGGAAGATGTTTCGGGATTTAACTGGACAGCTTTGTTGGTTATTGTTGGTTCGGCGCCAGAGATTCTTTGATGGTCGAGGCTGTCGAGTTTTGTGGGTAGTTTTTGCGGGGGTTCAGAGGTCAAACCTGTTTGTTCAGAACTGCGAGATATTGTCACATCGTCGATCGCTTGAATTTTATCTGAATTAGTGTTCAGACATTCAGTCGTTGGGGCGGAACATTTATTCTCATCCAGAATTTCTAATTTTTCTTGTAAATTTTCATTTGATTGACTGGTTTTGGTCTGGACTTGAGTAGCAACTTTTGGTTCTACATTTTTTGGTTTTATATTTGCCTTTGCTAAATTTTCTTTTTCTTCAAAAAGATTTAAAAAAACAGCAGCAACATTTTCAGTGCTTTGCTGTCCTTTTTTATCCTTTGTAAAGAGTACGGCACTATCAGGGTTTGAACCCTCTGTTTGCTCAATTTTTGACTGTTGGCGTTGATTTTTTGATTGATTGCTCAGTTTTTGGAATTTTGGGTGGGTATGAATGAAGGGGCGAACTTCGCCCAGGTGCTGTACTGCTATGCGGAAAATGCCACGCCCATAGTTTTTAAGAATTTTGACCAAACCAAATTTTTCGAGCTGTTTGAGGGCTGCCCGCCTGGTGTTGGGGCTGTAGGGCTTGCCGTTGCGGACTGGGGTGGCTCGTTTTTCGCCCAAGGGGATGCAATGGATGTCGATTTCCTCTGGTTTGCCGCCGATACAGGTTCTGTACAGGTAAAGGGCGAGTTTGAGGGCGCTGGGAGTAGCGCCTTCGAGTATGTCGGCTAGAGCTTCGTAAACTGCTGCGTGTCTGGCGAGTGGCGGCTTGTGCCAGGTAGTTGTAGCTACAACCATTTTTTCCTCCGACGTAAAAAATGTAAAGGTCAGGAATTGTGCCAGTCGCAAGCCACACGAAAGAGACTGCTGTTAATTGGGCAGGGGGTATTGAGCGCTCTTCAGCCGCCTTCCACAGGAAGGCAGCATGGGTTCCGCAGCGCTGCATTTGCACGCTTATTGGGTGTGCGACTGTCTTTTCCATCTTGCCAGGTCGATCGTTGCGGTATCTGGCAGCGTATTTAGTCTTATCAGACTAATAAGAGTTGTTCTAAAAGCTGAAAACCATACGTAGTAAAACTTTCAAAAATGAAGTGTCGCGGCATTCTAGAGGTTTTGTCGCGGCATTCTAGAGGTTTTGTCGCGGCATTCTAGAGGTTTTGTTCTAACAGTTAAACCTATAGGTAGTATGAATTTGAGAGCGATTTTAAATACCTATTTTTTTTAGAACAAGTTTCAGAACAGTCCGAGCATTCTTCGCAGAAAAAAAAACCAGCCGGGAAAGGGTTGGTCTGTAGTGGCACCTTGATGAGAGCAAGTTGGATGAAGCCTATGGCGCTTCGTGTGAGAACCCCAGTCTTTCAAACTGGAGATGAAACGCAATCACAGTACGTCAATCTGAGATGATTAGTAGGTGCCAGATTCGTGATTCCACTTCTGGTGCAGGGGTTCGCTCTCCACGTTCCAGCATGGATACATAACGCTGCGACATCCCTAGCCAACCTGCTAATTGTGCCTGACTCCAACCTTTGGCTACCCTTGCTTCTTTTATCTCATTGCTTGTCAGTTTAGGCTTGGAAGATGCTTTCAGGCGCGGCTGAACCTGTTTGAGTTCAGCCCTGGTTGCCAGCATTTTGGAGATAGGTGCTGGCGGATGGATGGTGATTTTAGCTGCCAACAGCGTGTCAAAGTATCCTATTTTTTTTCGAGACTTGCTACCAGGTCTCAGCCACTCTGGGTAAGTGTCTTGGTCAAACTCGATCTGAAACCCTCGCTTGAGTTTCAGCAGCACTTCCAGGCTGCGATTCCAGTTATTCGTCAGCTTGTAAGTTTGTTTGCGGTCTGACCGAGCTAGATCGATTACCGTTTGGGGCAATAGCGCTTGTAGGAGTGTCTCCACTTTGTAAATGCCACTCGCGCGAGAATCGGCTTTCCATCGTCAGATGAAGTGCTAAGCGCAAAGCCATTTCATCATGGTAGGCGTCAATTTTGAGAATGTCCTGAGCTAAATAGCCAAACTGATACAAGGCTTCCTTGGCGAAGCAACCTGCTTTGTTCAAGAAGGCATGAGTCCAGAGTCCCGGTTGGACGGTGATGTAGACTTCATCAGGATCTTCTATTTTGCCCTCTAGATTCTGCTGACCTGTTAACTGAATTTGAACATTCCACATTCGCGAGGTGTCAACGCTGGCTCTAATTCCACCTTTTTTGTGTTTGCCTTCAATCCATATGGCTTTGATTGCTAAGCAACCTAGAGCATACGCAGTTTTAGCTATTTCATTCAGTTTTTGAGAGACTGGCAAGTCTGTGCGTTTGTCCCACCCCATTTCCTTGATTAAATCACTGCCTTCGAGAGTGAATAAGCTTTTCCACGGCTCTTCTTGTCTCATAATGTGAGCTGCAAAAATTAGGTGCAATTTGGCAGCAGTCAGCCCAAATTTGTTAATAATTTGCATTGCCTCGTCTAAAGGCAACAGCGTGATGTCGTCGGGGGTGGCAATGTAATGCTCGATGATGTTGTTGGGGTTGCCCTTGGCTCGGTGTTGGAAGTAGCCGACACCTGAAGGGTATTGCTGCCACAAATCTATTCTAAGTTGTGCGTGGAGGCTAGATACCATAGGAGGGGGCGTCGCAACAGGGGCGATCGGTATATTCGGGTACAGACGAGGTTCTGTAATGGGTTTGTCTGGGGTATCCCTAACTTCAGCCAGATTTTCTGAGCTGGTGCTGTCAATCATAATTTTAGTGAATAGTTAGAACCTAGTATTTTGCTCACTTTTTTTTTAAATTTTGAGATTTTCAAGTCGGCATAATGTCGTTTAGTTGCAGTTGTAAATTTGGAAATAGGTAAGAAGAAATCGGCTCAAACTAATGGAGGCGGATTGCGATCGGATAAATCGTCTTGTGCCGATTCCAGAGAAGCATCCATTATATTCCAATCAATGTCATCATCAGGAAAGAGCGATAATTGCCCAGGTGATACGTTGGATTGACCGCGATTATGATACGAAAGGTGACAGGCAGTACAAAGGGCTATTAAGTTTTCTGGGCGATTGTCTTCCGGTATTCGATTGCGGTGGTGCACCGTCAAAGTTAACTTTAAGCGTTCGGATTTGGTTAAGTCACTTTTTTTACCGGGTCGGAGGCATTGTTGGTGGCACTTAGTGCAGCGCCATCCCGCACTTTCTTTTATGGAAAGTGCAATCTCTTGCCAATTATCGGGGTATCTTCTGGGTTTTTTCATAATCGTAAAATCTTATTTTTTCATAGTATGGCAAGCTCTTTTGTTGTTATACTAATTCACTATGAAGCTGCACTCCATGGGAAGCCTAAAATCCTTTCCGGCAAAGGATCTATTCCATGCAGCTTCATAGAAAAATGGTATTAGCATATGTCTGCTAAAGAGTTCTTGTTGTCCAATAAGCTCCTGTACGATATACCAATACTTCGGACAGTTTTTTAACGATCCTGTAAGCCGATGGCGAGGAAGCCCTGCCATTTTTAACGCATTTTAGGAAACTTAGGGCGCTTACTTAAACCTTGAAAAAATAGCCCACTATCGCTCTTTAGTCACTTTCATGAGAGTAAATTCTCGAAGACACGACAGCAAAGGATCTCTTGCCAAATGCTCCCAACGCCAGCAAGGTGTTAGAAAATCGCTCCACAAAGCCATACCAGATTAGCATTATCAAATTCTGGTCAGATTTTTCCTTTCTTAGAGTGATGAAAGAGCGCTAAAGCACCCACGCTGTTGGTGGATGGCGACCTCAATCGCAGTGCTTTGGATTGGGCAGCGCGGGGTTCCTTGCCGTTCAAAGTAGTAGATCTGACGGATGACAACCCCGTTAAAACCCATACTAAGAATTGATTGTGCTATAGTAGCACACACAGGCATACCTTACCCAAAATAGGGTCGCTTACAGTATGCCTTTAAAGCACAGTAACGGCATACTCCGGTCAGCATCTTTTCCATCCCGAACCAGAGCCAATGGCAACCAAGAACATCAGAATTGTGGGCTATTTGCCGCCCGACTACCACCAAAAGTTACGCGACTACATGGTAGAGCAGTCTCTAACGGAAAGTGCCGCGCTCGCCAAAATCCTCAAGCAATTCTTTGAAGCAGTCCCAGCGCTCTCGGCCGAAGCGGTAGCTTCCGAAACCAGGGAAACTTTCGCCCAACTGCAAGCAGAAATTGCAGAATTGCAACAGCGAGTCGTAGCCTTAGAAACTGAAGCGGTTGCAGTTCAACGCCAACTCAGTAAAACTTCTTCCAAACACGTTTCAGCACGGCAGTCTCCAATGGTGCTGGGCCCGCTGAAAGCTGTCGATCTAGCAAAACGGTTGGGATTGAGTGCTTCTGCCGTCGAAATTGCTGCGGATGGTGGCAGCACTTCCTTTCAAGAATGGAGCAAACGGCGAGATCCGGCTTCTCGGGCGTGGCAGAAGCTGGGCGATCTCTTCCATCCCTTGAAAGATTAAGGTTTGCTACCGATACTTTTTCGTTAACGCACTGGGTTGAAGCGCTTCGCGCCCGCTCAAAAACCACCAGTTAAGAATTAGAAGCGGCTGGGTAGGACAACCCCGGAACACTGTACTTAATTAACGCTCTTCCGTCACTCTAATAAAGGAAAAATCTGACCAGAATTGGATAATGCTTATCTAGTATGGCTTTAAGAATCGATTATCAACCATAATTACCGACAGCGTTGTCTGGATAAACAACGATGGGCTGGCCGATGTCATGAATACCTATCGAGCATTAGGAGATTGCACGACTGCTTTTGAGCTTTTCAAATTAATGGTTGAAGATTCGGATCAGATAGATTGTCCTGTGCCGATTCCAGACAACCATCCATGATATCCCAATCCATCGCATCGTCGGGAAATAGCGATAACTGCCCGGGCGAGACGTTGGATTGACCTCGATTATGATACGACAGTGCGAATCGTTGGCTAGAAACTAAAGCCTGAAAGGGTTTGGAGGATTAGCCGCAAGGATTAGAACCTTGACAACTGAATGACCATGTAGGTGAGAAATAGTATCCTAGAACTCTCAAATCCTACCCCGCAGGTGCAGCGGTGAAAGCGTCACCCCTACGGTAGCGAATAGTCATCAATCCGTAAAGCGGGGTGAAAAGGTGTGATTACTGACAGCCTAAGTTGGTAAAGCATTGAGCAAAGTACCCATGAGTAAAGCCCCGGCTTGAAGATGCAACTGAATCGTCGTTACACAAAACCAGCGAAATAAGGCTTAATGCGTTGGAGCCAAAAGGCAAAGGATAAGGAGTTGGCAAGTTGTCTATTGACCAACAAGCACTTCCAATAAACCCGGCGAACAGCATCACTCTAAAGGTACACAGTATGGTCATTCGGAACGAGATAACCTCTCGTCTGCTCTCAGGTGGTCGAATACCTGAGTAGGTGCTAACTGTATGCAGCGAGTAGGAGAGATTAAGTCAGAAGCGAACGTCTGGGGTAATGCCCAGAATATGCAAACAGACTTACGATAATTTGGAAGATCAAGTCTCAAGTAGTGAGTATATATGTCTAATACACAGTCTAAAAAACTGATGGTGGAATGGCACAAAATTAACTGGCGCAAGCTAGAGCGTAATGTGTATAAGCTCCAGAAGAGAATTTATCAAGCCTCTATTCGTGGTGATGTAAAAGCATTTCGCAGACTCCAAAAGACGTTGATGAAGTCTTGGTCAGCAAGAGCCTTATCGGTTCGTAGAGTTACCCAGGATAACCAGGGAGTGCGACGTGAAGTCGTACATTAGGCGCATCTGCGCTGAATAACTGGAGAGCCGCCTCTCCCGGAGAACTCTCTCTCTCCGTCCCCACATAAAAGAGTG
>NZ_JAEQDE010000163.1:0-18109 GCF_020737865.1 Microcoleus sp. PH2017_35_SFW_U_B | reverse complement strand
TCCGTTGGTGCCGCACCCTTAGAAGTATTGAAAGAGTATATTAGAAATCAAGAAAAGCCGTCCTAAAAGGACGGGGCTTGTATCCCATTTTCTTGGTCAGTGTTGGCTGCTATGTGATGTAGTAGCTATCGATCGCACCATTCGCGATCGCTGGAGAATTGAGAATCTACTGCACTGGTGTTAAATATCACCTTGAGGAAGAGATGGCGACGATGAATGGGTAGCACTTTATAGGGCATTTTTTGGCCCTTACTGACCATAGGGGCGATCGACAACCAGAAAAAATACAGTAATCCAGAACTATAAATGATACTATAGCCAGCAGTCAAAAATCCTGTAATGTTTGTAGTGGAAATCCCGCTGCGATCGGTATTTCAGCTCCTGGGACACCGCCCCTAAATACTTGCACAAATGATTGAAGCTCGCCATACACCCATACGGTTGGGTTAAGACTGTCATGCAGTCAAAACGATGTAAAAAATAGACTCTGGGATTATTTTCCTAGCCTTTACCGAAGCGATCGCACAAGAGCGTTTGTCTCTTCCGACAACCCCTAGGCGAAGCGTATTGCGTTATACACTACCAATCCCAGATACTGAAAAATTTGGATAATTTTTTATAGTAGAACTTGACAGGACAAACCATATGCGGCATTTTGGGGTGGAATCAGGTGTTTGTGGGAGATTTCCGCGTTCAGGGTTTAAAGGTAAATCTTCAATGAATAAACTAAGGAGAGTATAGAGTGGCAAAGGCACTTGTTACGCTAGCAATAGGCAAGAACTATGAACTCATGTTCGAGAAACATTGTAGGTCTCTATGGCAGCACTATGCTGAAAAATATCAATTTGAAGTTGTTGTTTTGACACAACCGTTAGATAATTCGTCCAAGGCTCAGTCTAGAAATCCATCATGGCAAAAGTGCTTAATTTTGTCAGAACCCAGTCTTCAAAAATACGATCAAGTTGTTTGGGTCGATGCTGATATATTGATTAACCCAAACAGTCCCGATATTACCGAGGGAGTTCCACTAGAGAAGATTGGGGCAGTCGATGATTATGCAACTCCTAGTAGAGCAGATCACGAGATTTGCCTGAAAAGACTTTATGATTTTTGGTCTAAGAATGGTATCGAATACATAGACAACCTTTCTCCTACAGCTTTTTACAAAAGTTTTGGGATAGATGCAGAATTTCAATCCGTTGTACAAGCCGGAGTTATGGTGCTTTCTCCTCGTTATCATCGAGAATTGCTGGAGTATGTTTATCACTCCTATGAAGACAAAGGTTCGGGAGAATGGAACTATGAAATGCGCCCATTGAGCTATGAGATATTGATGCAGGGTATTGAGTGCTGGATTTCTCCAAAATTCAATATGCCTTGGCCTTTAATCCAGCAATTTCTGTACCCCTTTCTAAGTTCGAGAGACAACATAGTACAAAAGGGATTACAAAAAATTGGTTTAAATCCTAAGGCTTCACTAATTTCTAAATGTGTAACAACAGCATTTTTCAATAACTATTTCCTTCATTTTGCTGGAGGAACTACTGGTGACATGAAATATGTTGATACAAAAGTCACTTCAATATTTGACCTTTGATCGAGCTTTCAGAAGTTATATAGCAATTCTCAAGTGAGTCAGGTACAGATTGGCAATTGACAAAAAGTAAGACAACTGGCGAGAAACTCACGAAACTCGATCGCAGTCATACCTCATCACGCCCAGAAAAGCTACATTCAATACACCAGTCAATTCAACTGGTAGGGTGTCCAAGAGCTTGATTCTTTCCTGTTTTTCGCTTCGCACCCTACCCCTGTGTTAACTAACTATTTCCTGCTGGTATGCGTATCGTGAAAATAGACCCTTTGCCCTCTTCGCTTTCTACCAAAATCTCGCCGCCCATCATCTGACAGTAGTGGCGGCTAATTGTCAGCCCCAATCCAGTCCCACCGTACTGGCGCGCCGCCGAAGAATCAGCTTGCGCGAAGGCTTCAAACAATTTTTGCTGTTGTTGGGGAGACATTCCAATGCCGGTATCTTTAACTCGAAAGCAAATCCAATCCGATGCTTGAACATTCGCAACTGGACAAGCAATCAAACTCGATTTCGCCTCGCCCGCAACCATTAAATTTTCAACACCCGACAGATGCGCTACATTCGATTCTCCGGTTCCCTCAACACGGCTGACGCTGACTTTCACTATCCCATTTTTGGTGAACTTAGCAGCATTGTTCAGCAGGTGCAGCAGGACTTTTCGCACTTTTGCTAAATCTGCGTGCATAGTGCCAACAGTTTGACTGTCACACTCTATTTCTAAAACATTGCCATTCTGTTGTAAAGACAATTTTACCGCCATTGACATGTGATCGAGCAGGGATTCGATGTCAAACTCTTCGATGTCGAGGTTCATTCCCCCCGCTTGAATTTTTGACAAATCGAGGATGTCGTTAACCAAAGATAGCAGGTGCGTGCCTGCATTCTGAATCTTGTCTAAGTCGGTAACAAAATCTTTGTACCCGGAATCTCTGGCATCTTCTAAAAGTAGTTGACTGTAGCCGATAATCGCATTTAAAGGCGTCCGCAACTCGTGACTCATATTGGCTAAAAAGTGGCTTTTAGCAGTGGTAGCCACTAAAGCATCTTCCTTAGCTTGTGCCAATTCTTTTGTATGTTCGGAAACTCGCTCGATCAGGTGATTGAGAGATACAGCTAACGAGCTTATTTCGTCTTGTCCGCTGACGGGGGCTCGCAAATCAAAATTCGACTCGGCGGCGACTTGTTGAGCCACCTGAGTGACGCTGACGACTGGTTTGGCGATCGCCCTACTGGTGCGGCAAGCCACTATTCCAGCCAGCCCTACCGACAGCAGCATACTAATCATAATTATGCCCTTTTCGATTCCTTGGGCAGCCTGCATCACTGCACCGCCTTGGCGCTCTTGCTGCTGGGCAATATCGAGGATTTTGCTCAATTCCTGAAGGTGTCCCTCAAGCTGTTTTGCACCTTCTCCGCTTTCTGTGGCCAACAATTTTCGGATCGACTCTATCTTCCGAGGCGACAGTTGCGATTGCTGGACTTGCAGCAAAGTTGAGTTGAGAGTATCGGCGTAGGATTCTAAATTTTCCGTGCAATCTTGGAGTAAAGTTTTGAGAGCTTCCGGCTTGGCTGCGAGCCAAGCTGGTTGGCTTTCGGCAAATTTTTCGATACGCAACCGCAGGTTTTTAGCCTTAACAATACTGTTGATAAACTGCTGTTTTTGCAGTTCCAACTTAGGGGAATTGTCTACAAAAGAATCTAGCTGTGCTCCCTGCAATTGTGCCGCCAGTGCTGCATCTTTAAAGTTACCGATCAATTGTGCTTGTATGTGAGCATCATTGAGTTGTCTCAATCCTTTTTCTTGGTGGTACTCAGCGATTGTGAGTCCGCTCAGCGAGCCAACAAATCCGATTCCTATTGCTAGCAAATACCCGCCACTGATTTTTTTGTCTATGGGCAGACAGCCAAGCTTAAAAGACAAGTTTTTGGTAAGTTTCAAGGAGGGTTGTTTTGCCAGATTGTGGAGCGATGATTGTTTGGGTTCGGTTTCTACAGAAGCAAATTGTGCGGAAATAAAGGGCCACATCCGTTTACCTAAATTGCTATTTTCGGGGTTATTTGTTTGCGGTAATACAGCTTTTTCCTGCTGGCTCAATGGTTGCAAATCTGGATTTGCCTCGCCCTTGCCTTGCCAAGCACCAACCGATAAACCTACTTCGTTGCGTGTTTTTTTGAGCAAATTTGTTTTTGACATATGCAACCGCTGTATTCTGTGAAAATTTACCACGCTCGTAAGTTCTCCAAAGGGAAAAGCTTGTGTGTTTTCCAGTAGACATCTGCGAAAAAGTATCTGAAACTCTTGTCGAGTCAGGGCAGAAGCTTAAATTCGGTTGATGTCTAATAGATAATTAGGCTGTTGATGGCTGTTGCCAAATTACTTTTTCGACTGGTAAAAGTCTCCAGCAGGCAAAAAAAGAAAGATTTATCCCGGCAGTGAATTATTGCCACATGAATTTTTACAGGCAGAAAATTCTGTCTGATGCGTTTTGCCTGTGAGTAGCCCAAAGCTGATATTGTCTCTTGACAATGCACCCGATTCCTCAGCTTTGGGGTGT
The DNA here is from genome assembly GCF_020737865.1 of Microcoleus sp. PH2017_35_SFW_U_B. Lineage (NCBI taxonomy): Bacteria > Bacillati > Cyanobacteriota > Cyanophyceae > Oscillatoriales > Microcoleaceae > Microcoleus > Microcoleus sp. PH2017_35_SFW_U_B. Next base: position 13,960 of record NZ_JAEQDE010000163.1, on the reverse strand, counting down.
TGCTACCAGCAATGCGACGATTGCTTGACAGTTTTTGTTGCGTATCCGACTAATACATAGCACAGAATGTCACAAATGCGGCAGCCGATCGCGCTTCTGCACTAAGAGCGATCGACTTTTGGCATCGCAGCCCCGCAAGTCCTGTAAATCGAGTATAACTTTAGGGCTTACGAAAAGAAACCGCGTTTCTACGGTTAACTGTTGCACTTGCGAGTTCTCTCTGTGCCGACAGTTAATTCGATCGCTCCTATTAATAGCTGGTAAAAGTATAGTCATTTATAGACATGGGAGGCTTCAATTCCCTCCCCCTTCACTTTTACTTTGAGCGGATTAACCCGCCTCGGCTGAACTACGCCCACGACGTATCCCATCGCCGAACGCATTTGGGATTGCTTTTCTGAGAATGTTAAAAGAACCGTTCCGTTTTCCGGTAAATACAGGTTCTGTTTTTGTTTTTCCGTAAACAGGAATTGGATCTAAGCCCAAGAAATTGGCTTTGGAGGTAAAAGATTCCTCCTGTACGATTACCTTGATTCCAACTAAAAAAGCTTTGTATTCCAGCATCTCAATTAATCGAGCGTGAGGAATGCTGACAAAGTTTTGGTTAGTTTGCTTCCCCATATTGATCTCGGTTTTCCACTGTGCATTCTTGCCAATTACTAGCGTCCCAATTTGTTGTGCGACCAGAATATCGACAATCGTGCGACTTGTATGATGCAAGTAATTGTCTACTTTTTGATTGCGGCAGCGAGTTAAGCGTTGAATGCGTGACGATGTTTGGCGCCTCCCTTTCAATTGGGATTGCAATTGTGCTTTACGCTTGTTATAGAACTGGTTAATCGATTTCAATGGTCGTCCATTAATCAACAGTGGGATCAAACCCGGTTGATTTGAAGTTAACGCCACCAAATTATTCAGTCCTAAATCAATACTAGCTACAAAATTGTTATTTTTAGCGGTGGACTCCGGTTCACTTCGACTACGCTCAGTACAAGCATTGTAAATCACCTCAATTACATAAGAATCGCATTTTGGAACCAACCTAACTTGACAAATCCGGTCAGGATTGACTTTAGTTTTAATTGAAAATTCAGTACCAGAAAGTTTGACAATTCCGTTTCTCAACTGTTTACTGCTAATCGCCTGAATCGTGTAAATAAGGATATTTCGACCTTTAACCTTGTCCTTGTATTTAGGTAACTTTGGACGACCCGTAAATTTTAAAGAGTCAGCTTTGTAAGCTTTGACGGCTTCAAAAAACGATTTCCAATTCTGATCTAGCACCATCAATATTTGCTGACTTACTTTAGCAGGCAAAGCCTTGTATGCGACCTGAGACTTCATCAATCGGTTCATCTCGTTGTAATTGACGTAGCCCCATCCATAAATCAAGTTCTGACGAATGACATAATTGGCGGCATTGTACAGATTTTTGGACTTGAATGCTAGTTGGTCAATCTCGACAAAACGAGGTTCCGTTGATTTAATGATATGCCTTTCTGCTAATTGCATTTGAGACTTCCGTTCTTTGGGCTATGCGTATTCCTTGTTAAACACTCTCAACAATATAATACCATTATTGTTTATAATTGCTTATAAACTCAATGAAGTTTTACAATACCAGTTCAAAAAAATAATGCAACGTTAAGCAAGCTTCAAACCCTTAGAAAATAAGTTATTCCCAAATCTAAAATCTAAAATCTAAAATCTAAAATCGGATAACTTCCCATTTCTACCCAAAGCTTCATCGGCCAATTGCACAATCCAGCGATTTGGCCTGGCTTGGGCTCTGGCGGCAAGCACCACGGCCCAAGCTTCCCGTTCTTTGCCCCGGCCCAACAGGGCAGCACAAACAGTCAAAGCTGCTGCTGTTGAACGGCTGATGCCACTTTGACAGCAGACGAGCAATTTGCCGGGGTGCGCCGATATTTGGCGGGCGAAGTCAATAATTTGGAGTACGTCATCAATTGTAGCCAAGACGCGATCGGGGTCGTCAACGGGGGTTTCGAGGTCGTTAAATTCTAACCGCAATCGGTTAGGGACTTTGTGAAAAGTTTTGGGATCTGGTACGCCCGGAGTGCCGATCGAGATTAAGTATTGGAGATTCCGGCCCGCAGGGCGATCGATAATATATTCGGTGGCTTCTGCTTCCGAAGCAATCTGGATTTGCGACAGTTTTTCACCCGAGACATCCGTAGCAGATTCCTGCTCAAAATAAACTGTTTTTACCTCAGCGCCGACATCCGGCAAATATTGGGCGGCGAGGGCGCGAACGTCAGCAAATTGGCGTTTTAAAGCTGCTTCCAGAGCCAAAAGAGCAGCACGAGAGCCAATTTGACCGAGGGATTTAACAGCCTTTTGGCGCACTCCAGAGGTTTCGTCTTCCAGCAGTCGCACCAAACCTGCTACAGCCTCGTCTGTCCCAATCTGCCCCAAAGCATCAGCAACTCTCCACCGCACATAGGATTCGCTGTCGCCTAGGGCGATCGCCAGTCCCGCAGCCACCATTTTTTGCAAGTTAGCATCTCCGGCTATATTGATGTTCCCGAGTGCAACAGCCGCCCTGCCGCGCACGAAAATGTCTCGATCCGAGAGCGATCGCATTACCGCCACCGCAGCCACCTCGCTGCTGATTTCCCCCAAGGCAGAAACTGCACTGCCGCGCACATCTGAGTCCTCGTGGTTGAGGGCTTGCAGCAGCCCGGCCACAGCCGTTTCGGTCCCGATTTGTCCCAAAGCCTCGGCGGCCCTCAAAGAAACGGCATAGGAGTCGGGTTCGTGAAGCAATTCTACTAAGCGGGGTACTGCGTCGCGATCGCCAATTTTCCCCAAAGCCGCGGCCGCCCTAGCACGGACGAGGTGATTTTCGTCTCTGAGGGCATTCAGCAGCCCCGGAACTACCTCAGCCACGCCGATTTTCCCGCAGTTTACGGCGGCCCGCCAGCGCACCTCTGAGTCTTGATGTTTCAAGGCTTTGATCGTGGTGGGGACGGCTATTTTGGGGTTAATTTTACCCAAGGCCCAAACCGCCCAGGCGCGCACTCCGGCGGCTTTGTGGTTGAGGGCTTCGATCAGTGCTGCGGCTGCTGGTTTCGAGTCAATTTCTCCTAGGGCCCAAGCGGCCCAAGCTTGCGCTTGGGAATCGGCAGATTCGAGCACCCGCGCTAATTCAATTACTGCCGCCCTAGAGCCAATGAGGCCGATCGCCCGAATGCAATGAAGGCGCACGGCACGGTCTTTGTGGTTCAATGCTTTGACAAGCATTGGAATTGCCATATCGGAACTTGTTAGTGCCAGCAGTTGAATTTTGAGCGGCAGCGAAGTTTTAATTTTTACGATTAATCTTACTGTTTTTAGTTGAAACTCCGGCTTTACCATTCCTGCTAGCTTCGAGCCGAGTTTTAAATTTACTTTTAGGGCTAATTTTACTGCGCGCAAAGCCTGGCTTTGCTGTTCTACTTGCGGCAATATTGTCGCCAAGGTGTGCATCCCTTGTTTTTGTTTCAAATATTTTTGGTTGAATTCAGCATCGCTGAGCTCTGGTAGCTGTTGGATGAGGGTTGCTACTGAGTTCATTCATTTATCCTCATATTTTGGCGATCGTTTGAGATTGCTCTTTTTAAACTCGGTTTCTTTAAGAAAATACGCCTGCACCTACAAAACTCAACTGATAAAAAAACTTGCACCACTTATAAAATATGTCCGATTAGACTATTTTAACAACTCCCCAAAGATTGATTATCTGTTTTTTGGGCGATCGGCTTAACCATTAGTAGCGCTTGCTGCTTGGCATCGATGCACTGTTTGCTAGACTTGCTCTGCGCTATATCATTTTATACCAAGTTGGCTTGAGATATCGATCGACTCCGTTGAACGCAACAAACCGGAAACAGCCCGATTCCGGGAGAGTGTCAACCGTAGGGCCCATTTTTCAAAGCCTCAGCCAAAGCATTATCGTTATCCCGCAAACCTTCGTAAAAAAACAGCACTTCTCCTGGAACGCCGCGAGCACGGTTGTAAGCAATTACTTGCAACAACAGCTCCGGATTCATGCTATAATTGCTCCCTCGATTCGCCAACAGGATACCGGGAGACACACAGGACACTTGCTCGCAGGTAAGTTGTCGATCGATCAGTCGATCGAGCAATTGTTTGTAACCGTTAAAATCGCGGCGATAAAACTGCGGGTGAAGCATATCAACCAACTTTTTGTCAACCCAAGCTTGAGAATCTTGCAAATATTCTACGAATCCCCAGTCATAGGGACTCGGCGACATTGACAGCAACAAATCTGGATTAATCGCCTTCAATTCTCGGTGCAAGCGAGCGACAAAATCAGTAATTATATCAGCGCGCCAGTGCAGCCAATGTTGCTCTCTACAATTATGTGGCGCTTCTCTCCCGCACTCTTGGCGGTAGCGTTTAACCGTTTTTTCATCATAACCGCCTTCACAGGGTAGTGCAATGCGATCGTCTCCTTGAACGCCATGTACCGGATAATTCCTCGCAACTTCCAGCATCAACCCCAGCAAAAAATCTTGCACTTCCGGGTCAAGAGAATTCATCCATTCAAACTTATTTTTCTTAAGTAAATTCCCGTTACAATCGCGCGCCGCCCATTCCGGTTTCTTCGCCAGCAAATGACCGCCGTTGAGATTGTAAGAACTCACAAATCCGTATTCAAACCAAGGAATAACTTTTAAACCAACTCTATTAGCCTCAACAATTAATTCTCCCAAAGGGTCGCGTCCTTGATAGCGCGCGTCAATTTCAACCCCAAATTGTTCGCGCATTATTTGAGAAGGATAAGCCGTAAAACCCCGGTTCCAAACTACAGGAAATACTGTATTAAATCCCGTATCTGCAAGAAAATTCATTGCCTCAGCAATCCGCTGTTTTGAGGTGAGAACTTTGCAGTCAGTGCTGGGTATCCAAACGCCGCGCATTCCAGTATTGTCGGCCACCAACGAACTCGGCATTGCTGCTGGATTTGGTGATAAAAATTTACCAGCAAATCGCTGTTTTAGATCCGAACCAAATCTGCGAATTGTTGACTGGAAAGAAGGAAAAAATGGCATTAGGTATGTTGTTGCGCTTCAGCGCTCTTACATATACTAAGGAGGCGTGTAAAAATAACTCGATCGAGTGCATTGCTAAACCGTATCTAATTTAAAGGCTTCAATTAAAAAGTTACACAACTTATTTTTACATGATTCCTAAGAGCGCCCAAGCGCAACTACGTACCTTTTAGTGTGCAAGCCATTAGCCGATCGCCTATACAGAAAAAAACGCACTGCTGACGAACCCTAGGGAACTTATATCATCACTCCTCGACCCAACTGGCACTCTGATAGAGGTTCATTTTTAATTAGGTATGTTGTTGCGCTTGGGCGCTCTTAATACTAAGAGTGCCCAAGCGCAACTACGTACCTTTTGTTAATTACCCATAATCAAGCAATAAGGGCGCGGAGGGCGCGCCCCAACATTCTACTATACAGCTACTCCAGACAACTGCTGGCTCAAAGCTGATTTCAAAAGCTCTGCCTTATCAGTTTGCTCCCAAGGTAACTCTAGATCCGTGCGTCCGAAGTGACCGTAAGCCGCTACATCTTGGTAGAAACGACCGCCTCTTTCCGCAGGCAAATTCTGCAAGTTAAAGGTCTGAATGATGCCCGCAGGACGCAGTTCAAAATGCTGCTTCACAACTTCCAAAAGGCGATCGTCATCAACTTTACCAGTGCCAAAAGTTTCGATCATCATGCTAACAGGGCGTGCTACGCCGATCGCATAACTCAACTGCACTTCGCACTTTTCTGCCAAACCGGCCGCCACAATATTTTTAGCAACATAGCGACAAGCATAGGCCGCGCTGCGGTCTACCTTCGTGGGGTCTTTCCCTGAAAAAGCACCGCCACCGTGACGGGAATAGCCGCCGTAGGTATCCACAATAATTTTGCGGCCAGTCAAACCCGAATCTCCTTGAGGCCCGCCGACGACAAATTTGCCAGTGGGGTTGACAAGGAAGCGAGTTTCTGCATCCGGCTTGATGCTAATATCGGCAAACACGGGTTGGACAACAGCAGTCCAAAGATCTGCTTTAATCTTGGCTTGAACCGCGGCTGTTTCGGTGATATCGTCGATCGCCTCAGTGTGCTGGGTAGAAATTAAGATCGTATCAATACCAACAGGTTTCCCGTCTTCGTAAGTTACGGTAACTTGGCTTTTACCGTCCGGACGCAGGTAAGGCAATTGACCTGTTTTGCGGACTGCGGCCAGTTGACGGCAAATCCGGTGCGCTAAACTAATCGGTAAAGGCATCAATTCCGGCGTTTCGTTGCAAGCAAAACCGAACATCAAGCCTTGGTCGCCAGCGCCGATCGCATCCAACTCCTCTTCACTGGACTGTTCGCGACTTTCGTGGGCTGTATTCACCCCTTGAGCAATATCGGGAGATTGAGAGTCCAAAGCCACCAAAACCGAGCAGCTATTGGCAGAAAATCCGTTATCAGCGTGGATGTAGCCAATATCGGCTATTTTTTTCCGCGCCAATTCTATGTAATTTACCTGAGCTTTGGTGGTAATTTCGCCCGTCAGCAGCATCAAACCCGTGTTGACGACAACTTCGGCTGCGACGCGACTTTTAGGGTCTTCGGTCAGCAAGGCATCTAAGATAGTGTCTGAAATTTGATCGCAGATTTTATCGGGATGGCCTTCAGTGACCGATTCAGAGGTAAACAGGTAGCGGCGTGACAATGATTATTTCTCCTATTCGTGCGAATCTGCTTGACATTGGCGACAGACGACTGACTTTTCAGGTAGAGGCGCAGAATCATCGCGTCTCGGTCGCCAGAAAATTTGTGTCGGTCTGGTGCGAGTTTAGGCAGGGTTTGAGATTAGCTAAAGTGACACTACTATAGCAAAGTCAGTTCCGGGAAGTGCTGAAAAACTTACATTTTGTCGGATTGTCAATAAGTCTTTGACACCGATCCTCTGCCCCCCTAATCTGACAAAGGTAAGATACAGTCAGGGTATCGCCTCGCGGATGCACTATGGCAGGAATCCCAAAATCACCAAATTTAATCCAAACGGTTGCAGACCTAGAATTTCCTGGGGGCCCAATACCGCTTGACTCTCGATTTTATATCGATCGATCGCCCGTCGAAGCCCGAGCTTGTGCAGAAATTAGCAAGCCAGGGAGTCTGATTCGGATTAAAGCTCCCAGAAAAATGGGCAAAAGTTCGCTGATGCTGCGGATAATTCAAGCTGCGGTCGATCGCGGATACCGCACAGTCACTGTAGACTTTCAGCAAGCTGACGAAGCAGTTTTTGCTACCTTAGATAAATTTTTGCGCTGGCTGTGTGTCAATGTCGCTCGCCAACTCAAACTCGAACCAAATCTCGATGAAATTTGGGATGAAGATATGGGCAGCAAAGTAAGCTGCTCTCTTTACTTTGAGAACTATTTGCTCGAACAAATTGACAGTCCCCTAGTCTTGGTACTCAACGAAGTCAACCGAGTATTTGAACGCGCCAATATCGCTCAAGAATTCCTGCCGCTGCTCCGTTTTTGGTACGAACAAGCGCGACAGAGCGAAACCTGGGAAAAACTGCGAATCGCGGTCATTCACTCGACAGAAATTTATATTGCTTTGAGTCTCAATCAATCTCCATTCAATGTAGGGCTGCCGATTAAACTCTCAGAATTTAGTGCCGAACAAGTCCAAGAGTTGGCGCGCCGCCACGGACTGAACTGGAACGACAGCTATCCCGTCGAGCAATTAATGCAAATGGTAGGCGGTCATCCTTATTTAGTGCATTTAGCGCTTTATCACCTGGCAATTTTACAGCAAAACCGCCTGTCGGTTGGGGAGAATGAGTCTGGGGAGGAGCTGGGGCGAGCCGAGTTGGAAGAACTATTAAAAGCAGCTCCTACTCAAAGCGGAATTTATAGCGACTACTTGCGGAATCAGTCGATCGCCATTCAGCAGCAGCCAGAACTCGCCTGGGCATTCCAACAGGTTCTTGATGTTAAAAATAGCATTCACCTCGAACCTTTAATGGCCTATCAGTTAGATAGCATGGGACTTGTCAAATTAGCGGGCAATAACTGTAGTTTATCTTGCGAATTATATCGGCTGTATTTTCAAGAGCAAAATTTATGCGAGGACGGTTTCTCGGCTGTAGGTTTTGAGGAGTTGCAGCAAGAAAATGAAAGACTGCTAGCTTTGGTTAATGTGGACGAACTTACCCAAATTGGCAACAGACGACATTTTGACAGTTGCTTGCGAGCGGAATGGAAACATAATGCTCGCGATGAGTCTCCGATATCTTTAATTTTGTGCGACATCGATTATTTCAAAATTTATAACGATACCTACGGACATCAAGCTGGAGATAGTTGTTTGCGATCGGTAGCTCAGGCAATTCGCCGATCGCTCCAGCGTCCTGCTGATGTAGCTGCTCGCTACGGCGGTGAGGAATTTGCGATCGTTTTACCTCAAACAGATGCAGCGGGCGCTCTGCTGGTTGCCGAACGCATTAGAGCGAAAGTTAAAGCTTTGAATATTGTTTTTAACCCGGAGAGTGTTGAATGTTTGCCTAATTCTGTGGTGACAATTAGTTTGGGAATTGCTAGCGTTGTTCCCGGCCCGGAAAATGATGCAGCAACGCTGGTACTGGCGGCTGATGAGGCTCTTTATGACTCAAAAAGGCACGGGCGCGATCGGCTCACTATGAGCACGCTGTTAAATTTTCGATTTGCTGCTGTTAATTAGGATTCAGATCCTGTCAGCCCAAACCCGATAATAAACAAAGGTTCGTAGTGAGGACTTTTGAGGACTTTAGTCCGCATCCGGTTCGTAGTGAGGACTTTAGTCCGCATCCGGTTCGTAGTGAGGACTTTAGTCCGCATCCGGTTCGTAGTGAGGACTTGCATTCCGAACGATAGAACCTATATTGCGGTAGTTGGAGCGGGCATCAGATTAATAGCGCGGCACAGTGCGATCGACCAATATTGAGTAAGCATCGATGCCACCAACGATATTTTTAACGTTGTTAAAGCCTCGATCGCTCAACCAGTGACACATTTGAGCCGATCGCACTCCGTGGTGGCACAGCACCAGGGTTTCTGTGTCGCGATTTAGTCGATCGTCAATATCACCACACCATTGGGCAAACTCGCTCAGCGGAAAAGCCACAAATCCCGGCAGCGCTGCGAGTTCAATTTCGTAAGGTTCCCGCACATCTACAAGCTGCAATTTATCAGCATTGGTTTCTGCTAATTTGCAACCTAATTCTTCGACTGTAATTTGACCAAAAACTTCTGACATTTGATTATAAAAAAGAAGGAAGAAGGAAGAAGGAAGAGGGAAGAATTACAAAGGTACGTAGTTGCGCTTCAGCGCTCTTTGTTTATATAAACAAGAGCGAAGAATTACAAACAGTCCTGGAAGTAATTGTCACATCAAAGGTATGTAGTTGCGCTTCAGCGCTCTTTGTTATATATAAGACAAGAGCGAAGAATTACAAACAGTCCTGGAAGTAATTGTCACATCAAAGGTATGTAGTTGCGCTTCAGCGCTCTTCGTTATATATAAGATAAGAGCGCTGAAGCGCAACTACGTACCTAATTACCATTTCCCAACTACCCATAACTAATTAATTGAGTCGCGAAGGCGGTGGAATTAGCTCCGTAGGAGGTGTCGGTGCAGGACGCCCGTCCAACTGACTCACTGTGCCCCTGGGATCGAGACAAGTGGCAACTAACCTGTCCGTGGGAAAGTCGAGCCTGCCGCTCAACCCGACTACGCATTCAGCAAATAGTTCTGGCAATAAACTGCGGCGGCACCCATCAAGAACTAACAGGGCAGCAGCAGGTTGAGTTTTAGTTTTGCTATTAATATTCACCACGCAAGTAGTTAATTCGTCGGGGCGCCTCACCCGCCGACAACTAGAGAGCGCTTCGAGACCAGAAATATTGGTTTTGCGGCTGATTTGGAGGGCGCATCTGGATATGTCGCGGGGGTGGAGCGCGTCGGCACAAGCTGCTGCTGCTTCCTCGGCACCGATTCCCGCTTCGATTAGTTCCTTAGCGCAGACGCGATAGGGATTTTGAGTTCGGGGGAATCTCAGGGTGATGGCTGATGCTGGCGAGATTGGCAGTGCTGCTGCCAACAAACTCAGCGCGACTAAGGGAGTGCCGAGAGCCAACATCCAGCGCGGTGCTGGCTTTGGGGAAGCAGTGCGGAAAAAATTGGGGTTTTGCATGGCAGCTCGGTTTGTGAGTTTTTTGGGCTGGTTGGGTCGATCGCTCGATCGGCTTTTACTTCAAAATTTACCGCACATTACGGATGGCTGCGGTCGATCGATTTTTTTTATCGATTTTTGTTAGAATTTTCACCCTTATCAACATATAATATAGAGTCTGCATAAAATTGCATACAGAGATTAGAGAGGAAAATAAATGTCTCGATATCGAGGCCCCCGATTAAGAATCGTCCGTCGCCTGAAAGAGTTGCCGGGTCTAACCCGCAAAACTCCCAGACGGGATTATCCGCCTGGGCAGCACGGTCAAAACCGCAAAAAGCTCTCTGAGTACGCGGTTCGCTTACAAGAAAAGCAAAAACTACGTTTCAATTACGGTGTGACGGAACGCCAATTGCTCCGTTATGTCCGCAAAGCCCGCCGTGTGACGGGTTCCACAGGTCAAGTGTTACTGCAATTTTTGGAAATGCGCTTGGACAATACTGTGTTTCGGATGGGAATGGCTCCAACCATTCCGTCCGCTAGACAATTGGTAAATCACGGTCACATTACTGTGAACGATCGTGAAGTCAACATCGCTAGCTATCAGTGCAAGCCTGGTGAAGTGATTGCAGTCAAAAATAGAGAGCGCTCGCGCACGATGGTTGAAGCTAATCTCAAAGATCCAGGCTTGGCTCACTTGCCCAGTCACTTGGAATTTGATAAGCAAAAACTGGTTGGCAAAGTTAACGGCATTGTCGAACGTGAGTGGATTGCTCTTCAGATTAACGAACTGCTAGTGGTTGAATACTACTCGCGTCAAGCTTAATTTATTAGTCATCAGTCGTTGGTCATTAGTCATCAGTTAGTTGTTAGTAAGTAGTTAATAATTGGGTTCGTCCCCAGTTATTAGTTAATTACTACTGAATAATGAAGACTAAGGACTGAGGACTAATTTTTTAGGAATAAATGGCTATGCTGAAGGCTGAAAAAAGCTTTGTGACGGTCAACAATTAACTTTTAACAGTTAATTGTTGGCCGTTATATTATTTATGTCCGCTCAATGCCCGGAATCTGTAACGGTTTGTAGTAAGGACTTTAGTCGTAATAATGATGCGGACTAAAGTCCTCACTACAAACCAGTTAGTCGTAATAATGATGCGGACTAAAGTCCTCACTACAAACTGGTTAGTTATAGTAATGATGCGGGCTGAAGTCCGAACGATCAAACCGGACGATAGTTCTCGGAGGACATTATATTAATCGTTGAATTTGAACCGTAGAAAAGTCGGGACGATCGCCCTTAGCGACAAACTACGCGGTTCTCGAACCAAAATTAAAGGCAGCAAGCCCACCAGCCTCACAGCAGCCGAAAGGGCAAACAGTGCGCCCAAACTCATGCCCGGAAGTTCGGCAAGAAAGCCGCCGGCGGTAGTTCCCAAAGCCCCAGTTACTCCCGAAACTGCTGCGGCGATCGCAAAATAAGTCGATGGTTGTTCGATCGGCGCTATCTCCATTTGAATATTGTTCGTACACAGCCCGATCGCCCCTATAGTCGTTCCCCCGAGCAAGTGCAGCAGCGGCAACCACACCCACACCGCAAACGGGTAATTGCCCGTACCCAACCACAGCAAAGGCGTCACCGCTACCACCAGCCCCACCGCAATTAGCAAGGGGCGATTTCCCCAGCGATCGGCCAACTTGCCCCAAAACATCAACAGCAGCAGGTTTGCCCCGGAACTCAAGCTGTTGTAAACCGTTACCAAACTGACATCCAAGCTTAAATCTTTTAGCAGGTAGATATTAAAAAAAGGCGCGCTGAGATTAACTGCAAACGTCCACACGCTAAAGTAAATCAGAAACATTAAAAAATTAGAATTTTTCAGCACCGAAGGCACAAAATCTGTTATAATTTTTTCTTTTTTGTCGGGAACTCGATCGCTCTCTGCATCTTTTGGGTATGCCTGCGGGTTCACATCCACCATGAAGAATTGATACCCCAAACTAATCATTCCCGCCACAACACCCAAAAATAAAACCACACCGTAGCCCAAAATTGGATCTGCGCCCCAAGTTGACATCAACAGTCCCATCAGTGGCACTCCTAGCAAAGTAACTAAGCTAGTAGCACTGTTGCGAAATCCAAAATAGCGTCCCCGCAAACGGTGAGGAACCACCGCAGCCATCCAACTAAACCAATTAGAAGTAGCAAAAGCTGCCAGCACGCTAGCGGCGATGACAGTGACCAGAGTCCACTGGAGCAATTGTTGGGGATCTGCGTGCTGTCGGCCCCAAACAATTGCGATGACGAGCACTAGCCACAGCAGCCGCGACACGCCGAATATTCCTAGGTTGTACCAGTGGCGGCTGGTTGTGCGATCGGCGATGTATGCTCCTAATGGTTGCAGGAGATTTACCAGCATCGGAATAGCAGATAATATACCTATTTCCACGCTGCTCGCGCCGACTTGCAGCAAGAAGTTGCTCAGCAGCAGACCGGTAGTCGCCGACTCGAAGACAGCGGCAAAAACTCCCTCTATAGTTGAGGCTTTGAGGGTGGCTCGAATGTCTTGTTTAGAAATTTTGAGAGCTGTTTTTGGAGGTAGAACGAGCGGAGATATTGTCTTTTCTAGTATTTCAGGAGTCTGAAGACAGAGAGGTTCATTTAACTCTGCAACTGGTTCAACCATAGTCATAGGATTTTAGATTTTAGATTTTAGATTTTAGATTTTAGAATTGCAAAATCCTTGCTCTGTAAAGGTTTTGGGCTTGATTCTGATGAAATTATTTTGATACCAGAAAGAATTGGTTGAAAGCGCCAAGCGCGATCGGGAGAAATTAAAATCAGACGATTCATTACTCCAATCCTCTTCCTTCCAGGTAGAGGTCGCTCTGAAACTGTCAACTGTCAACTGTCAACTGTCAACTGTCAACTGAAGCCCTGGCGTCCAGACAATTTAATCTTTCTGCTGGGAATTGCTGAGTTCACGTAGTAAGATAAAGCCAGCCGCGCTTTCAAGATGTTAGCTTGAAAGCTAGACTGGCACTTCCGGGTAATTGTTATGAATATAGATGACAATCGATCCCTGGGACATCAACCGGTTGGAAGATATAATTTTGCAAATTGTAAAAAAGTAGGTTTTACCGCTTCACAAGGAAGCGATCGCAACATTTTGTCTGTCAAAAATTGCTCGAATTCCCCCTCGAACAAGTCGCCCCAAGGGCCAAAACAAGTTTCGCGCGAGATCCTCCACTCGGCTCTCAAACCTATATAGGTGGCTAAATCTATAGAATCAAAGACGATCGACTTGCCGAGTATAGCTGCTAACTCCAGCCCTCGGGCCAGCACGGCTATTCCATCTGGGGCGACAACATCCACTTGCTGCATATCCACAACAACTCTCAGAGCGGCCATTTCCAAAGCTTGCTCCAAATTAATTTGGAAATCTAGGACAGCGATGCCACCGAGACAGCCCTTGGGTTGCAAAACAATGGTGTGGGATGCGGTGGTTTCGGGAGCGAGTTGAGCCGTTAAATCCGAAACAAATGACGGCATGATGGTAGTGGCGGTCATTATCTCTGTTCCCCCTCGGAGGCGATCGCCATAGCTGTACTCAGCACGGGGTTTGAAACTGTAACTTAATTTATGGACAAAGCTACCCATCCTTGACTATTTGGGTAGCTTTGTCCGCAACTCGGGCGATCGCACGAGACTATT
>NZ_JAEQDE010000162.1:0-18274 GCF_020737865.1 Microcoleus sp. PH2017_35_SFW_U_B | reverse complement strand
GTGAATTTCTTGTGGAACAGGCATCTTGCCTGTTGCTGACAATTAGGAACAGGCAAGATGCCTGTTTCACTAAAGAGTGAATTTCTTGTGGAACAGGCATCTTGCCTGTTTAAGATGCCTGTTCCACTAAAGAGTGAATTTCTTGTGGAACAGGCATCTTGCCTGTTGCTGACAATTAGGAACAGGCAAGATGCCTGTTCCACTAAAGAGTGAATTTCTTGTGGAACAGGCAAGATGCCTGTCGCTGACAATACTGAGATCGATCTATTTTTAATATTTCATAGGAAAAAGAAATATGGTTGCGACTTTCGATCCCAATACTGCGATCGGCTTATCTGAGCAAAATGCGATCGCCCGACTCAAAGACGACGGCTACAACGAACTCCCCTCAGCGCAATCGCGCAATCTTTTGTCGATCGCCTGGAACACCATTCAAGATCCGATTTTTCTCTTACTCGTCGGCGGTGGTATCATTTATTGGATTTTAGGCGACTTACAAGAAGCCCTAATTTTGCTAGGTTTCGTCTTTTTTATCACCGGAATTAGTCTCTACCAGGAAGGCAAAACCGAACACGCCCTAGAAGCCCTGCGCGATCTTTCCAGCCCTCGCGCCTTGGTGATTCGGGATGGGGAACGAAAACGGATTGCGGGGCGAGAAGTGGTTCGAGGCGATTTCTTGGTGCTCGCGGAGGGCGATCGCGTGTCTGCGGATGCGATCGTCCTATCTTGCTCAAATCTCTCAACCGATGAGTCGTTATTAACCGGGGAATCGCTACCGGTTCGCAAAGTTACCGCTGTGGGTAACGTGGAGATGGCGCGTCCCGGAGGCGATGAATTGCCGTTTGTGTATTCTGGCACATTGGTGGTTCAGGGACAGGGAATTGCTCAAGTTAAGGCGATCGGCGCTCAAACAGAAATGGGCAAGATTGGCAAGGCTTTGCAGAAAATCAAGCCAGAAACGACGCCTTTACAACAGGAAATGAATCGATTGGTTAGTCGTTTGTTTGGCATTGCTTTATCGCTTTGTGTGGCAATTGTTGTAATCTATGGATTCACTACAGGAGATTGGCTTAAAGGAGTGCTCGCCGGCATTACCTTAGCGATGGCAATTTTGCCGAATGAATTTCCGGTAGTTGTGACAATCTTCTTAGCCTTGGGAGCTTGGCGGATTTCTCAGAATCATGTCTTAGCACGTCGCGCCTCGGCCGTTGAAACCGTAGGTTCCGCAACTGTTTTGTGCGTGGATAAAACCGGGACATTGACTCAGAATCAGATGGCTGTGCAGCAGTTGTTAGCCTACAACCAGGCAGAAAACCCTCAGCCTTACGATTTGGGATTACATTCATCAGAAGCACTCCCAGAAGCAGTTCATCAATTAGTTGAGTTCTGTATTCTGGCAAGCCAAAGAGATCCATTCGATCCAATGGAAAAAGCATTTAAGCAATTGGGCGATTCCCTTCGGGATAGCTTCGCTTCACGCTATTTGGCGGATACCGAACATTTGCACGGCGATTGGAAACTGTTGCGAGAATATCCGCTGTCACCGCATCTATTGGCAATGTCTCACGTTTGGGAGTCAGCCGTTAGCGAAGCGTCGGCTATGCCGAATCGCAAATTGTATGAAGTTGCGGCAAAAGGAGCACCGGAGGCGATCGCGGATCTCTGCCATTTCACGCCCCAACAGCAGCAAATGATGGCAGCGCAAGTTAGTCAAATGGCAAGTCAAGGATTGCGGGTATTAGGTGTTGCCAAAGCCTCACTTGTTGGTGCGCCGCCGCCATTTTTGCCACCTCACCCGTCGCTGAATATCGATCGTTTACCGGAAAAACAACATGACTTTCCGTTTGAATTTATCGGATTAGTGGGACTGTCCGATCCAGTACGTCCAACCGTTAAGGCGGCGATTCAAGAATGTTATAGCGCTGGAATTCGAGTCGTAATGATTACCGGTGATTATCCAGAAACTGCTCAAAGTATTGCCCGTCAAGTTGAATTGATGCAGATGGGAGCCATTGTCACCGGATCAGAATTAGATGGCATGAGCGATGCTGAATTAGAGCAGCGGATTCAAAGTACAAATATCTTTGCACGAGCCGTTCCCGAACACAAGTTGCGGTTAGTTAATGCCCTAAAATCCAAAGGCGAAGTCGTTGCCATGACAGGGGATGGAGTGAATGATGCTCCTGCTCTCAAAGCTGCTCAAATCGGGATTGCGATGGGCGAGAGAGGCACGGATGTGGCTCGTGAATCTGCGGCTTTAGTGTTATTAGATGATGATTTTTCGTCGATCGTCCAAGCAGTCAAACTGGGGCGCAGAATTTTTGACAATCTCCGCAAAGCCATGTCATATCTGATTGCGATTCATATCCCGATCGCCGGAATGTCTTTGATTCCAGTATTGTTTAAGTTGCCGTTAGTATTGCTTCCGGTTCACGTGGCATTTTTACATTTAATTATCGATCCAGCTTGCTCGATCGTCTTAGAAGCCGAACCCGCAGAAGCAACGGTGATGCAGCGCCCTCCCCGCAACCCCAAAGAACCTTTATTTGGCAAGAAAACGCTCTCGTTGGCTGTGTTGCAAGGGGGCGGAATTTTGGCGATCGTGCTGGCGATTTTTGCGATCGCCCTATATCGCAGACAAGGCGAATTTGATGCCCGTGCGTTAACGTTTACGACGTTAATTTTGGCAAATTTAGGACTAATTTTGAGCTCCCGGTTCAACCTCGCACCTCAGCTTTAAAATACTGAAATCCCCAAATCCTGCGCTGTGGTGGGTGCTTGGTGGGGGACTGCTGTTCCTTGGGTTGGTGCTGTATGTCCCGTTTTTGCGTCATTTGTTTAGCTTTTCTCTGCTAAGTGCGATCGATCTTGCGATCTGCTTGGGCGGTGGATTGATTAGCTTGCTTTGGTTTGAACTGTTGAAACAAACTACAAAAGTCAGGCCATAGTCAGAGACGGGAAAACATTAGTTCTAGCAGCAAAGGTTGCTTGTGTAAAATTTAAAAATCAGGTATCAAATAATCAATCCACAGCCCGTATTTGGGAGAAATCAGGACACGGCAGTGCCGTTTCCCTACAATTATCTGGCGTAGGGAAACGGCACTGCCGTATCCTCGCTTGTCACCTGACGGCGCAGCCGGAATTGACAACCGTTCTGATGCGCCAAAACACATCTCTATAGTGATAAATTAGCGATATATTTATTTTACAAAAACCTCAGATTTCCTTCACATTTTAAAGCTAGTATTGAAAATAATAACTCAGCAGCATCAAATCATTAAAGAGTTGTTTCAGTCTTTCACCAGTAGATGAGGTCACTAACAACAAAGACTTTTGTGGCCCAATGGCAATTGAATAACACTATCGACAAGTCCGATAAACTCAACTAGAGGAATCACCATGAGTACGACAATTGACAACTTCACCAAACAACTCCACGACAATTTAGAAGCGATTGAAGACCGGGCAAAATTGCTGAAGGAAAGCGTTCAATCTGCAACGAAAAATACTGAGGCTGAGCTGCAATCGAAACTCGACGAAATGAAGACAAATCTAGAAGCTAAGAAACAAGAATTTGATCGGTATCGGGCAAAGCTCCAAACTCAATTCGAGGAAACAGAATCTGAGGTGAAGTCGAACGTCGAGGAATGGAAGACGAGTCGCGAAGTCAAGAAACTCGAACATCGGGCGGATAAAGCTGAAGACTATGCGAATACAGCGATTTTATTCGCAATGGCGACGATGGAAGAAGCCGAAGCAGCTACCTTGAAAGCGATTTGCACGAGATTAGATGCCACAACTGCTGCGGGAACTACTAAGTAAGGAGGAGACGGCAATGCCGTTTCCCTACGCCGATTAATTGTAGGAAGAGGAGACGGCAATGCCGTTTCCCTACGCTGATTAATTGTAGGAAGAGATGGCAGTGCCGTTTCCCTACGCTGATTAATTGTAGGAAGAGGAGACGGCAGTGCCGTTTCCCTACGCTGATTAATTGTAGGAAGAGGAGACGGCAGTGCCGTTTCCCTACGCAGATTAATTGTAGGGACACGGCACTGCCGTGTCCTGACTTTCGCTTTTCAAATGCGCCAAATTTGACCTAATTTAGAATGGATGCTTATGAGCGGAATAATGGCAATTATTCCGCTGTTTTTGTTTGTCATAAAATCCTCTTAAAATATTCAAAAGGTATAGATTAGGCTTGAAAATTTGTGTGAATATTCAATCAAAAGGTAGAGATTATATTGGGAAATTCTTGTTAAAGTTTCAGTGAACGGCGAAAGAAACCAAAGCTGAGATTCAATCGAAACTCGACGAGGTGAAATCGAACGTTAAAAGATAAAAAGCAAATCAAAAATCAAAAATTTTGTCCGTCATGCGGACAAATAACAAAGGAAACAAACTCATGTCATACACACATACAATTGTTGGTCATTTCCCCTCCCATTCAGAAGCTGAAAGAGTTGTATTGGAGCTGCAAAAAAAAGGCTTCGATATGCAAAAGCTCTCGATAATTGGCAAAGACTACCACACAACTGAACACGTGCGCGGATTTCTCACCTGGAAAGATACAGCCAAAGCTGGAGCCGCAGGTGGTGGTTATTGGGGTAGCTTCGTCGGAGGTTTATTTGGCATTTTAGCCGGGGCTGGAGTGCTGTTTATTCCGGGAATGGCTCCTATAGTCGTTGCTGGCCCCATTGCGGGGGTGTTGGCGGGTTGGTTGGAAGGAACGGTTGTTGGTGGCGTTGGTACCGCTGCTGTAGGAGGATTGGCTGGTGCCTTGGGAGGCTTAGGAATCCCGAAGCATGAGGTGGTGAAGTATGACACTCAAATCCAAGCAGGCGAGTTTATTATCCTGGTGACAGGTAGCAATCACGATGTCAGTCAGGCGAAGCAAATGCTAGACAGAATTAGTCAGGAAATGAGTATGTCGATCGCAGTCTAAGGCTTTCAACTAACAACAATAGGGGAGTATTCCACTCCCAAGAGTCCGTCAGGTTGATGAGAGGGTCGGCACGGGGGCACGACCCTACAAAAACCTCGTTTTCCTGAGAATAAAACAGCCCTCTCATGCTCAATTGCTTTTTACTACTCTTTTACAGGAATCATGATGGTGAATAAAATGGAAATGACCAACAAGATTGAAATCAACAAATCTGTGCCCCGCGAGCGATGGGGTGAATTTTTCGATCAGTTTACCGATGGCAATCGCGGACGGCGTATTTCGATCGAAATCATCGGTTCAGAAGTCGGTGATGCAGAACTGATTAAGAATTCACCGCTTCATGCGATGGTTTACGATCGCCCTGGAAAAGGAGATGATTTGGTGATTGAAGTTGGTAAAGATGAGGTGACTTACGCTCACACGATCGATTCACCAACTGAAGTTTTAACGGGACAAAACTCACTCGGTGTGATGGTAGCGCTTCGGATTAGTGACGCTGCTGGGACACAAACATTGATCGAATTACAAGTTAGTTGAGCTGGTTGGATAATTCTGAGTTCAACAGGACTTACCCAAACAGTCAACTTTTACAGGTTAGGAGCAAATTATGACAGATATCATGAGCCGCGAAATTCACCTAGTCTCCCGCCCCAACGGGATGCCAACCGCAGCTAATTTTGCGATCGCCCAAACCGAAATAAAGCCACTTCAAGACGGACAAGTGCTCGTTCGCAATCGCTATATATCAGTCGATCCGTATATGCGCGGACGCATGAACGAGAGCAAATCCTATGTTCCGTCCTTCGAGTTAGGTAAAGTTCTACAAGGCGGCGCAGTCGGCGAAGTCATCGAATCGCGTGCCCCAGAATTCAAGCCTGGTGATGCCGTCACTTCCAACTTTGGCTGGCGGGAATACTTCACCGCAGCGCCCAAAGAGTTGCATCCTGTCAGCAGCGAAATTCAACCGCTATCGGTTTATCTCGGTGCGATCGGTATGACGGGGATGACGGCTTGGGCTGGATTGAATTTGGTAGATGTTAAAGCAGGCGATGTGATTTTTATTTCGGGTGCTGCGGGCGCGGTGGGAAGTGTGGCGGGACAACTGGCAAAATTGCGCGGATGTCAGGTTATCGGCTCAGCAGGTTCAGCGGAAAAAGTCAAGTTTCTGCTAGAAGAATGCGGATTCGATCGCGCTTTCAATTACAATTCTGGCCCAGTCCTCGAACAATTGAACCAAGCGGCACCGGACGGAATTGATGTTTATTTCGATAATGTAGGAGGCGAAACCCTGCAAGCGGCGCTCTCAGCCCTGCGGGTGCACGGCCGGATTATCGCTTGCGGTAGTATTTCTGGTTACAACAAGCCGCAGCCAGGCCCGAATAATCTGTTTAATATGATTGGCAAAATGGTGGTAAAGTTGGATTAGGGTGCGATCGATTAATTTAACCCAAGTTGTAGAGAATTGTTTGACGTTATTTGGTTTAACAAAGTATGGATCTCAAACTATCAGGAAAGATTGCATTGGTCAGTGGTTCAACGGGTGGAATTGGACTGGCAATTGTTACCACACTTGCCGAAGAAGGAGCGACGGTCATTGTCAATGGCAGAACGCAAGAGCGCGTAAATAATGCGATCGATCGCATTCAGCAAAGTGTGCCGAATGCCAAACTTCAAGGAATTGCTGCCGATTTGGGAACGCCAGCCGGAGTTGAATTGCTACTTCAAAAAGTACCAGAAGTCAATATTTTGGTGAATAACTTAGGAATTTATGGCTCCAAGGCCTTTGAAGATATCTCCGATGAAGAGTGGATGAACATTCTGGAAGTGAATGTGATGAGCGGTGTGCGGCTCTCGCGCCATTATTTGCCGCTGATGCTGAAGCAAGATTGGGGACGGATTATTTTCATCTCTAGTGAATCTGCTTTGAATATTCCCGCCGAAATGATTCATTATGGCGTGACTAAAACTGCACAATTGGCGTTGAGTCGCGGTTTGGCGGAAACAACCGTGGGCAGTCATGTAACTGTAAACACGGTATTGCCGGGGCCAACTCGCTCTGAAGGGGTGGAAGACTTTATCCAGGGATTATCGAAGGATCAAAATATTTCGATCGAACAAGTTGAGAAAGAGTTTTTTACTAAGATGCGTCCATCTTCCCTAATTCAGCGATTTGCTTCAACGTCTGAAGTTGCTGCGTTAGTTGCGTTTGTTGCCAGTCCCTTAGCTTCTGCGATTAATGGGGCTGCCCTACGAGTTGAGGGTGGATTAGTGCGATCGATTGTGTAGCGAAGTTTTTACCTTGATGTGCTTGGAAAATCTCTCACTCCCTACATTTTTGAACAGAATGCTTTCGTTCAAACAAAAATAAGGAGCGTTACATTTCATTAACTCACCCTAAAGCGATCGCCATTCCTGTGAGTCGTGAGTTTTGGGCGATCGCACTTAACCTACAAGATCAGCGATCGCACTAACCACTAACTTTTTTAGCTTCTTGATTTTTGTTATACATTTCAAGAAAAAGGCGCTTCCAAAAAGAATCTTCTAAATTTTCTATTTCACAGTATTTTAATGGAGTATCTTTAAGATATTCTAAAGTTTCCTGATGTCTAGCAGCAACACGACAACCATTATAACCTTCACCATTAATGAATTGTAGTTCATTAAGAAACCTAGAATCCAGTGGAGATAAACGACTGTCAATAGAATGAAATCTTAAGCAATTAGTTGGACTTATAGGAAAATAGAATTCAGGTTCCAAAACATTATATAAAACTGGGGAACCACTAATAACGTATTCATGTTTTATATTTAATGATTTTGGACTAACACTACTTAATGTTAAATTCTTAAATTTTTCGATTAAAAAATCAATATCTGTAAACAGATAAGCATGAATATTTTTAATGCAATTAATACAATCCTCTCCTAAGATTTTAGAATACGAAATTGATTCATTTCTGATTGCGACACATCTAAGCCATTGAAATGCCATGAATTTATTGATTTTTTCTCGTTCCTGAAGGTTCAAGTTTTCTACACCATTTTTAATAATTGAGGCTATTATATCTGGAGATTGAGCATCGATCTCTTTAAACCATGAATCATAATTTTCTTCATTAGTTGTGAAATATTTATTTTGTGCAAATGTTCGACCTATGGGATTTGATTGTATTATAAGTTGATTCTTGATGTGAAGAATGACAAATATTTTATGGTTCTCTTTTTTTTTCCTGTTTGATGAAGAAAAGTTTCTGAGTACGGCCTGGGTTACGAAATGTTGATGATCTGTCATACATTAAAACACGATGTTTAGTTCAATTAATATTATAACTTAAAAAAAATCGATTGTGAGTGCGATCGGCGATATTGTAGGGTGCATTAATGAAATGTAATGCACCTTTTGATTATTTGCAAGAGAATCCAATTTTGTGCGCTGCGAGCTTTTTGTGAGGTTAAAAGGCGATCGTTTTTGGGAGGTGAAGGGGAAAGTGGCGATCGCTATTCCTGTGAGTCGTGAGTTCTAGGCGATCGCCTTTAAAAATCACTTCTATTTTGATTTCTTATGTATCGACATCGCTAACCTCAACTGTTGACATGAAAGATAGCTTGCTTTTAATATCTTCTTTTAATGTTTCAGGAAAGTTTTCAATTTTTAATTTCATCACTTCTAACTCATTAAGATATGTGTTATGGTTGAAAACAAAATCAACTGACGGCAAAGTCTTTTTTTGTATGAGATTACTGAAACTATCTGAAATATCTTGTAGGTCTTTTTGATACAAGGATTGCTTCTCAGAGTTAGAATAAACAGAAAATATTAAGAGGCATAAAGTTGCGAAAAATTTAGTCTTAAGACTTGAAAAAATAGTTATTTCAAGAATAAGACTCAAATCAGCTTTAGTCTTCAAAATTCCTTGATTATCTTGATTATCTTGATTATTTTTTAGTGCATCTATCCAATTATCTAACCTTATCAAGAAACGTTTTAAATAGCTAATAAATAATTGTTTTTTAGAAGAATATAAAGAAATAAAATCAATTTCATTCTCATTGTATATGCCAACCTTTTTAAAGGTTGTCTCATAATATACATCATCTTTTAGTTGAGATAAATATATATCTATGATTTTTTTTAGGTTTTCAACTTTTTGAATGTCATTACTATATAATTCACTTGATTTCAGATAACAATCAATAAATCTTATAATTTTTATATGAGTGTCAATAGTATTTTCAAAAAGAATAGCAATTTCTTTCTTTTCCTTCTGTTCAGCAATTTTCCTCAAAAGAGTATTGCCTAAGAATACAGCTAGTATCGTTGAAATAATTGAAATTGGCGGTAGGGAAAGTAGGTTTTTGTAATTATCTGAAAAGATCTGTATGGATACTCTATTGCTGTAAACAAGTTGAAAAATAAAACCAGAACTAATAAATATCAAGCTTAAAACAACTGGTTTTTTAAAAATATAATTTTTGATAAATTTATAATTATTCGTTAAAATGATTGCAATAGCAACAGTTGCAAATCCGATCAAGGCTGGAGTAATTTGGCTAATATTTGGCATAATCTAATAATAAACTGATAGATGTAGTGCGATGGCTGATATTGTAGGAGACATTAATGAAATGTAATGCACCTTTTGATTATTTGCAAGAGAATCCAATTTTGTGCGTTACTGCGAGCTTTTTGTGAGGTTAAAAGGCGATCGTTTTTGGGAGGTGAAGGGGAAAGTGGCGATCGCTATTCCTGTGAGTCGTGAGTTCTAGGCGATCGCTCAAAACCAGTAAATTTATCCTAGTTTGATTATTTATTAGCATTCTAATCATTATCTTGCTCTATTCGTGTATATCATACCACAGCAAGGTTTTAATGTCAAAGATGCGAGGGTATCCTTTAACTCCAATGGCGATCGCATCTATTTAACAGCTAGCAGCGATCGCGGCACGAATATTCAAGGACTTTTGCAGGCGAAGGCAATACTTGAAAGTAATCGGTAAAGATTGCTGGTGATGGAGCAATTTATGGAACGAGGGGCGATGTTCCGCTACTACTCCTTGCCGATCGCGCTGCCATCTTTCCTGGACACAGTTTGACACACCTGCTATTTTTCAAAGCCAAGATTTAGAGAGCAATGCCTGATGTCTAGCTACCTAGAATCAAAATCTCATCCTTCAGAGAGGTAGCAAGCTGCTAGTTTACTGCCAGCATTGGGGTGAGGTGGAGTGGATTGAAGCAAATCTCAAAGCGGCTTTAGCAAAGGTTCAAACTGAGCAGGAAGTTCAGGTAGGATAGACTCACAATGAATATCCAAAAGCTGATAGAAACCGCGAAGATACTTGTTGCTGACAATAAGCGTCTGCTAGTTCGCGATTGGCTCGATCGATTGTTTAATAAATTAGCCTATTCAACTCAGGAATAAAATGATTACTCATCAATCTCAAGCGACAGAGCAGGTTGCGTTAAACAAAGGCGATCGCGTTGCAGTCCTACTTGCAGGGTATGGTGAAGTACAATCCTATCGCGATCTGAGTAGTTACAACCAAGCTGCAACTAAGTACATCGCATCTCAGTTTGTGGCGATTCCCAAGTGGCTATATCCTCTGGCTGGTTCGCTGCTGGCACTTCAAGATTGGTACAATTTTGGAGTCAAGCATCATCATTTTATGTCGCCCGAAAATGAGATGTTTGAAAAACAACGTCTTGGGATTGAGGAACAGTTACAAAAACGATGGGGAAATCGCGTACAAGTGTTCAAAGGCTTTTATTTCTGCGAACCTTTTGTGCAAGAAGTTGTAGCACATATTATTGAACAAGGCTTTGAGAATTTGCTAATTTATCCTTTGTTGGTGGTCGATTCTGCCTTCACAGGCAAAATAGCTGTAGAGCAAGTTAATGAAGTTATTGCAGCAACTGAATCCGAGCGTGAACCTCAACATTCCCCATTTAAAACAATTCGATATATTCCAGCATTTGCGACTGAGCCTACCTACATCGATCTACTGGTGTGTCAAATTAAGGAAGCTCTGAATCAGTCATTAGCAAGTGGCTTTTTTGAGTCTCAGATTGGGATTATATTAACGGTTCATGGTGGCCCCGAAAAAGCGAAAGGATTGTTGACTGGGGTAATTGATGGACAAGCTCTGTACGATCGCGTATCCGCGCAGTTACAGCATGAATATCCGCTAATCTCGATCGGCTGGATCAATCATGATACGCCTTTCGTCAATTGGTCGCAGCCCAATCTGAAACAAGCGGCCAAAAACTCGATTGAATCAGGTGCTCAAGCCATTATGTTTAAACCGCTGGGCTGGGTAACTGAAAATTATGAAACTATTCTTGATGTAGAAGATGCGATTAAATCTTTGCAGCGTCAGTATCCAACGGTGACTTACACGCGACTCGATTGTGTCAATGACGATCCTGAATTCATGAAAATAGCAGCGGAATGGGCAAATTCTGAGATTGAAGCAATGATGTCAGTTTCGCAACGCAACGAGCACCTTAAAACTCAATACGGTTCAGATAACACTCTTAATTCCCCGGAGATCCCCCTAAATCCCCCTTAAGAAGGGGGACTTTGAGCAACTTCTTGTTCCCCCTTTTGAAGGGGGGCTAGGGGGGATCGGTCTTATCTGAATCCTATTGCCTTAAAACTAGCAGATCCTAACGACTATGCAGGAATTTATATTCGCTCTAACACTGTCAGCTTTGCCCGTTCAGTAACTTGATTGGAGCAATTATTGCTGAAGCGTTACCGTCATCAAAACAAACATTAGGACTAGCATTGCACGCTGCTGCTGGCGTACTACTGGCGATCGCATCTACCGAACTGATACCTAGAGTTGTCATCGCTAAACCTGCTTGGGCAACGATGTTTAAGAGTCAAAATATGCCGAGAACAAAGCGATTTTTGTTACTTGCTGCATTTATTATCCCTGTTTGGCTGGGCGCGACGTTAGGCTATTGGGGATTGCGCGGACAAGCCGATCTTCCCAAGCTAATTGTGCTGGCATTTACCACAGGCACTTTAATCACGGCGATTGCGGAAGAGATTATTCCGGAAGCGCATCAAACTCAAGATACAAACTGGTCTATTTTAACGTTTATCGGAAGTTTTGCGCTTTCAATACTATTTTCATATTATATTAAATAGGTGAGAAACTTTGTATGAATAGAAGTAATGCAACGATTTAATCTAACTATACTCAAACAGTTCTGGGCGATCGCCAAATCTTACTGGTCAAGCGACGAAAAATGGCGCGCGCGCGGCTTATTGCTATTAGTGATCCTGTTGTCCCTTGGCTACACAGGACTAAGTGTACTTCTCAACAACAAGCGAGGCGAGCTAATTTCGGCATTATCGGCTCACGATGAAGCTAGATTTTGGCAAACAATTCTAATTTTTGCCGGGACATTAGTTATTTATGCACCATTATATGCAGGCTATGATTATTTGCGCGATCGCCTGGGCTTGGAGTGGCGGCGATGGTTGACTAACTATTTTGTCGATCGCTATTTCCAGAATCGGGCATTTTATAATCTAAATCATGCCGATGCTGACATTGATAATCCCGATCAGCGGATTGCTGAAGATGTCAAAAGTTTTACCCAAGAATCGTTAAAACTACTGCTGGCGGTAGTTGATTCTTTGTTGGCTGTGGCGGCGTTTAGTGGCGTGCTCTGGGGCATTTCTAAGCCATTAATCTTGTTTTTGGTACTCTACGCGCTGGTTGGTACTTTGGCGACTGTTGGGGTATTTGGGAAGCCCTTGATGCGACTCAATTTTGGGCAGCTTAAAAAAGAGGCCGATTTTCGGTTTAGTTTAGTGCGGGTGCGAGAAAATGCTGAGGCGATCGCCTTTTATCAGGGAGAACCGCGTGAGTCCGCTCAAGTCAAAGGCAGATTTGTCGAAGCTTTCGACAACTTCAAGCGCTTAATTTTTTGGGAGTTGAATCTGAATATCCTGACTAACGCCTATGAATTTATTCCCTTCATTCTGCCTGCAATTGTAGTCGCGCCCGGCATTTTTGCGGGTGACTTAGAAGTTGGTAAAGTTACTGAGGCGCAAGGAGCTTTCATTCGAGTCTTTTTCTCGCTCAATCTAATTGTGGCACGCTTTCAATCCCTTGCTACTTTTGGCGCGGGTGTCGAGCGTTTATACACCTTTTTAGAGTGTTTGGAAACTGATCGCTCAACTTCCCAGGAGTCTGAGGACGCCCTGGAAACAAGTATCAAAACTGAAATTGCCGATCGACTGGCGATCGAAAACATGACCCTTCAAACACCGAACCGTCAACGGACTTTGGTGGAGGATCTATCGGTGAAACTCTCTACTGGCGAGGGTTTGCTGGTGAGAGGGCCTAGCGGTTGCGGGAAAAGTTCTTTGTTAAGGGCGATCGTTGGACTGTGGGATGCAGGAAGTGGCACAATTTCGCGGCCTACCCTGGATAAAATGTTGTTTTTGTCGCAGCGTCCTTACATGATTTTAGGGACGTTACGAGATCAAATGCTGTATCCAAATATGGATTCGGAAGTTGAAGATTCGCAGTTGAGGCAAATTTTGATGCAGGTAAATTTACCCGATTTAGAGCAAACGCATGGAGGATTTAACACTGAACAAAACTGGGCGGAGCTTCTATCTTTGGGAGAACAACAGCGCCTTATTTTTGCACATCTTCTGCTCAACAAACCTAGCTACGCCATTTTAGATGAGGCTACTAGCGCCCTCGATCCTGATAATGAAAAACATTTATACCAACAGTTACAAGCCTCTGGTATGACATTTTTGAGCATTGGACATCGAGAAAGTTTGAGTAATTATCACGAGTCTATTTTGGATTTGACCGCAGATCATACCTGGTCTTTAACAGATTCTGAAACTATATCTATCGAAATAGAAACGGAGGATACGGCAGTGCCGTTTCCCTACCCCAATTAATTGTAGGGAAACGGCACTGCCGTCTCCTGATTCTTGATTGGTTGTGCTTAATCTATTCCTATTGACAGAGATTACACTTAAAAATTTGAAGTCAAATATCTGTACTGCGATCTGGGTATTTTTCAACTTTGTGATTTTCTATATGCTGTATGCCGCGATCGCCAATAAACTCGATGTCTGGCTCTGGATTGGTTATGGATTTGTATCTCTAGAAGCTATAATTTTACTAACCTTTCGATTCGTCTGCCCATTAACTCTGATTGCACGGAAGTATTCAAATTCAACAAAGGAAAATTTTGCGATTTATTTTCCTAATTGGCTATCAAAGTATACGTTTTCAA
Source organism: Microcoleus sp. PH2017_35_SFW_U_B (assembly GCF_020737865.1). NCBI lineage: Bacteria > Bacillati > Cyanobacteriota > Cyanophyceae > Oscillatoriales > Microcoleaceae > Microcoleus > Microcoleus sp. PH2017_35_SFW_U_B. The sequence goes on along the minus strand of NZ_JAEQDE010000162.1, from coordinate 4,052 downwards.
TATATACGACTATTTATTTGTACGATCGTTCTTATCATCACCATCTATCAACTTCTAAATCAACAAACATAGGTAAGTATCATGTGGATTAAGTGGATGGCAATTGTTGGTGTTTTAATCGTAGTCAGCTTGGGAATTGCTGCGATCTATGGTAGCTATCGCTGGCAGTCAAACACCGATCGCCTACGAGCCAAATTAATCAATGGACAACGGACAATTAAGCCCAAAATCTATGACCAAACAGAGATTGAAGGCTTGCCAGAACCCGTACAGCGATTTTTTTGGACAGTAATTAAGGACGGACAAGCGATCGCCTCTGCGGTCAAACTCTCTCAGCAGGGACTGTTCAATCTGAGTGAAACTGAAGATAAGTGGAGTCCGTTTACAGCCACTCAATTTGTGACGACTCAACGTCCGGGTTTTGATTGGGATGCACGCATCCAGATGGCACCAGGAGTTAATGCCTTTGTTCATGATACCTATTTGTTAGGAGAAGGCAGTTTACACGCATCATTACTCGGTCTTTTTACCGTTGCAAATATGCACGGTGCGCCTGAAAACAATCAAGGTGAATTATTGCGGTTCTTGGCTGAGACTCCTTGGTATCCGACTGCACTATTGCCCAGTCAAGGTGTGCGCTGGGAGGCGATTAATGACACCTCCGCCCGCGCTACTTTGACGGATGGTGCAACCACTGTCTCTGTCGTATTTCAGTTTAATGCTGAAGGTGCGATCGCCACTATGCGGGCTGAGGCTCGTTATCGCGACAAGCTAACTGCGATGCCTTGGTGCGGGAGATTTGGGGAATATTCAGTTCGCAATGGGATGCTGATTCCTTTAGAAGGCGAGGTGGGATGGGAATATCCAGAAGGCATTCGGCTCTATTTTAAAGGAAGAATTACAGAGATTGAGTATGAGTTTGCATCGTGAGGGATGGCAAATTTAAAACGGGTGCATCTGGTGCTTTTCAAATATATTCGTAGGGGCGGTGCGAACAGTCTCTGAAGGGGTTTGGCGTTAAGTTGACACCAATGACCACTGCCGTGTCCATACACCTGAAATTAGGGCTGTCAAAGCTATAGTAAAACCTTTAAACAAATCAGGTATAAAATCATGAATCCACAGTCCATATTTTGGAGCTTGTCCACGGAGCAGGTGCTTCAGCAGACGCACTCTACAGCCACAGGATTAAGCCGTGCTGATGCAAAACAACGCCTAAGCCAGTACGGCGCAAACAGCCTCAAACAAACACACAAATCGAGCGCATTCGTGCTGTTGCTCAATCAGTTCAAGAGTCCGATTATCGTGATTCTGATTTTCGCGGCAGTGCTCTCGATTTTTCTGAAAGATGCGCTAGATGCCATCATCATTTTGGCGATCGTCCTAATCAGCGGACTATTAGGATTTTGGCAAGAGCGAGGAGCATCGAACGCCGTCGAAAAATTATTAGCCTTAGTGCAAGTTAAAGCAACTGTGTTGAGGGATAATCAATCTCAAGAAATCCCCAATGAAGAAGTAGTTCCCGGCGATATTGTGGTGCTTTGTGCAGGTAAAAATATTCCCGGCGACTGTCTAGTTTTAGAGTCAAAAGATTTATCGGTGAATGAAGCAGCACTCACAGGAGAAACCTATCCGGTTGACAAATTTAATGGTGTATTGCCCGCTGAAACTGGACTAAATCAACGCACCAATTCCCTTTATATGGGAGCCAATGTGATTAGTGGAACGGGGAAAGCAGTAGTTGTTCATACTGGAAAAGAAACTGAATTCGGCAAAGTATCGGAACGCCTGAAACTGAGGCCTCCCGAAACAGAATTTGAACATGGGCTGAGCAAATTCGGCTACTTTTTGATGGAAGTAACGCTAGTTTTGGTCGCTCTAATTTTTGCAGCCAACGTCTACCTGCATCGCCCTGTGCTCGAATCTTTTATGTTTTCTCTGGCGTTGGCTGTGGGTTTGACCCCTCAATTGCTACCTGCGATCGTCAGTGTTAACCTGGCGCGCGGTGCCCAGACAATGGCGAAAAAGCGGGTGATTGTGAAGCGCTTACCCGCGATCGAGAATTTTGGCAGTATGAATGTGTTTTGCACCGATAAGACGGGTACGCTGACGGAAGGAGAGGTGAAAATTCACTCTGCGGTTGATGTGGAGGGGGAAAATAGCGATCGGGTTTTACTTTACGCTTATTTGAATGCCGCATCTGAGTCTGGTTATGTGAATCCGATCGACAAAGCGATTCGCGAATACAAAACATTCGACATTTCGGGCTATCAAAAGCTCGATGAAGTTCCCTATGACTTTAACCGCAAACGTCTCAGCATTCTGTTCAAAAAAGACAGCACGCATTTGATTATTACCAAAGGTGCACTGAAAAATATTTTGGATGTTTGCTCAACCGTTGAAACTGCTGAATGGAAAACGATCGACATTGCGGATCGGCGACAAAAACTCCACCAACAAGCGGAAGATTTGGGCAGTAAAGGATTCAGAGCCTTGGGTGTGGCTTATCGGGATTGTGAGCAAGATTCCTTCACCAAAGATGATGAAACAAACATGACATTTCTGGGCTACCTTGCGCTCTTCGATCCGCCAAAACCTGGCATCGCTGATACTCTAAAAGAGTTGCAATTACTGGGAATCACTCCGAAAATGATTACTGGAGATAGCAAGGCAGTTGCTATCAGTATTATTCAGCAGGTAGGACTGCCTGAATCAAAAGCTTTGACTGGATCTGATCTAGAAAAAATCAGTGATGAAGCCTTGATGCACCTAGTACAAAATACCAATGTTTTCGCTGAGGTAGAACCAAATCAAAAAGAGCGGATTATCATCGCCCTTAAAAAAGCGGGGAATGTCGTAGGCTATCTGGGAGATGGCATTAACGATGCTTCTGCGCTTCATGCTGCCGATGTTGGTATCTCAGTCGAAAGTGCCGTGGATGTTGCCAAGGAAGCTGCTGACATTGTGTTGATGGAAAAGGATTTGAATGTCTTAATCGAAGGTGTTAAGGAAGGACGGATTACATTTGCCAACACTTTAAAATATGTCTTTATGGCAACTAGCGCTAATTTTGGTAATATGTTTAGTATGGCGGGAATTTCTCTATTTCTACCCTTTTTGCCGCTCTTACCTAGTCAAATTTTGCTAACGAATTTATTAACTGATTTCCCAGAATTGACGATCGCCACCGATCGCGTAGACAAGGAGTTAGTCAATAAACCGCGCCGGATGGATATCAAGTTTATCCGCAACTTCATGATTGTGTTTGGTTTGCTGAGCTCAATCTTTGATTACCTGACATTTGGGGCGCTGCTGTTGCTGCTACACGCTCAACCACAACAGTTTAGAACAGGCTGGTTTTTGGAGTCTGTCATCTCTGCTTCGATGGTTGTGCTGGTCGTTCGTACTCGAAAATCTATTTTCGACAGTAAACCGGGAAAATACTTGTTGATGGCGACGCTGGCTACCGTAGGAGTGACAATCATCATTCCCTGGACACCTCTAGGAACGCTGCTGGGATTTCAACCGTTGTCGTTGAGTTTTGTGCTGGTGCTGGGTGCGATCGTCCTATTCTACGTTACGGTGGTCGAGAATGTGAAACGAGTGTTTTATCAACGAGTGAAATTTTAGTCGTTAAGGCGCAACACTTAGGAATAAAAAATCAATAACTTGATGAATCGTCAGATATAATTAAAAATAGGGATAGCTTACTTATTTGACCAAAACAGAGTTCAAATTGCAACTTTTTGTAGCGAAATGTGGTATATGTTTTTAGACAAAAATTAGGTTTAAATTAGGAAGTGCGATCGCTCATAACTCAGTAATGACCCAAGAATGGCAAAATACCTTGATTCAATCGCGTAAGGGCGATCGTACTTTCAACAGTTCTGAATACAGAAACCCAGTTGCTTAAAATAATACAATACGCTTGGGTTAAGACAGAGTCCCCTAAGCCGTTACATAAATCCTACCCAAAGTTACTCAAGATTGGACAATATTGGACTTTGAGCTTCGTTTACTTCCTGCTTCATCCTGGTAGTGTCGGCACTCAC
>NZ_JAEQDE010000043.1:0-62169 GCF_020737865.1 Microcoleus sp. PH2017_35_SFW_U_B | reverse complement strand
TAGCATCCCACTTACAGAAGTCACAACCACTTATGTCAGATTTTTTGGTTCCTACTCTTCTAGGATAACTGGGGTTATATTTAATTGCAAGCCCCTTAAATCATCTCCAAAAAATCTTTGGCTGATTGTCTCGTTGCTAAATCCGCTCTAATATGCTATGGTAAAAGGTCTACTATTAAATAAAAGCAATCGCCAGCTCGACAAATTGCCCCTGGACAGCCACTATCAAAAAAATCAAATATAGAAAAAAAAAATCAGGTAGCCCTCTACATATAGAGCCAACAGCGCCATAGCTACTGCTATCAGTAGCGTTTCCAGCTTGTATCGACCTAAATGTAAAAATTTTATAAAAATGTTCGCATAGTAATTTTTAGCTGAAAGGATTAGCATATAAGGGTGCCAGAACATTATCATCCACTAAACTCATTAAAAGATGGTCATTGGTTCAAGCTGATCTGTGGGGCGAGCTTTCAACACCTGCCGGCGGTTCGGAATCTCACATTGGCTTACACCTTGGCAGGTGCTGACTGTATTGATGTCGCGGCAGATCCCGCCGCCGTCGCAGCAGCGAAAGAAGCCCTACAAGTTGCCAGCGAATTACAGGCAAAAACTCAAAACCGCAGGTTTGGCGGCAAAGGTTTGCCCTGGCTGATGGTGAGTTTGAACGATGGGGAAGACCCGCATTTTCGCAAGGCCGAATTCAACCCAGCCGATTGTCCGGCGGACTGCTGGCGGCCCTGCGAAAAAATATGTCCAGCCTCCGCAATAGTTTTTCAGAGTGCTGGTAGTGGTTTTTCCGGGGTGATAGACCAGCAGTGCTATGGCTGCGGTCGCTGTCTGCCTGTTTGCCCGAGCCAATTAATTTACACTCGTTCTTACGTGTCTGCTCCGGCCGCGATCGCACCTTTAATCTTGCAATCCGGTGCGGATGCCCTAGAAATCCACACGCAAGTAGGCAGAGAGGCAGATTTTGCGAGACTTTGGTCGAGCATAGATCCCTGGGTAGATCAACTTAAAGTAATAGCAATTAGTTGCCCCGATGGAGACGGTTTGATTGATTATTTGCGGACACTCTATCAAATAATTTCCCCCCTGCCTTGTCCCCTAATTTGGCAAACCGATGGTAGGCCGATGAGTGGAGATATTGGAATAGGAACTACTAGAGCAGCGGTCAAACTCGGTCAAAAAGTTTTGGCTGCCCAGTTGCCGGGATACGTGCAACTTGCAGGCGGCACTAACGATCGCACTGTCAGCAAACTGAGAGCCTCTGGACTGCTTTTGGATGGCGGGAAAAATTTGTCAGTTCCTCCTGTCCAATACATTGCAGGTGTAGCTTACGGCAGCTATGCCAGGGTTTTGCTATCGCCAATTTTAGAACAATTAGAAACAATGCAGACCGATCGAGCTTCTGCCGTTCCGGTAGCAGTCCCTTGCGGCGCAGCCGAAGTTCAAACACCTCGGTTGACTCAGCTCGAAGCCGTCCCAGAACTTCTCTCGGAGGCGGTGAGTTTAGCTCGTTCTCTAGTTTCCCAGATCAAAAGTCAGTTGACAGTTGACAGTTGACAGTTGACAGTTGTCAGTTGTTAGTTGTTAGTTGTTAGTTGACAGTTGTCAGTTGTTAGTTGTTAGTTTTTAGTTGTTAGTTGTCAGTTGTTAGTTGTTAATCAAAAAAACTGAAAACTGATAGCTAACAACTGTAGTTTGCGATTTCGCGATCGCACTTGCACCCAGGTGAAACCCGGTTTCTTACTATATTTCTCGTTCCTGTTCGCAAAACTCGTAGAAACCGGGTTTATAACCCCACGCGTAATCCACGAACTGTCAACTGTCAACTGTCAACTGTCAACTGTCCACTGTCCACTGTCAACTGTCAACTGTCAACTGTCCACTGTCCACTGTCCACTGAACCGAACACACCGAGGCGAATGCAGATTACAGACGACCTCAGCAGACTATTAGACATCGTGCCAGATGAGATCCGGCAGCCCTTAGAGCAGCACCCGCAGCGCAACAATCTCATTGAGGTTGTGATGGATTTGGGCCGTCTACCAGAAGCTCGTTTTCCATCCTTGGCCGAACCTCTTTCCCAAACACCAGTTTCCAAAGCAGACCTCAGCTATTGTATCGATCGAGTCGGCAGCTTCGGCGGCGACAATCGAGCCGGTATCGAGCAAACCCTGCACCGAATTAGCGCCCTTCGCAACCGCAGCGGCGAGATTATCGGCTTGACTTTGAGGGTGGGCCGCGCTGTGTTCGGGACGATCGGCATTATCCGCGATTTAGTGGAAACCGGTCAATCAATTTTGATGCTCGGCCGCCCCGGAGTTGGCAAAACCACGGCTTTGCGGGAAATCGCCCGCGTCCTCGCCGATGACTTGGAAAAACGGGTGGTAATCATCGACACCTCCAACGAAATTGCTGGAGATGGAGATATCCCGCATCCGGCGATCGGCAGAGCTCGCAGAATGCAAGTTTCGCGTCCCGAACTCCAGCACCAAGTCATGATCGAAGCAGTGGAAAACCATATGCCGGAAGTGATCGTGATTGACGAAATCGGCACGGAATTAGAAGCTTTGGCCGCTCGGACGATCGCGGAAAGGGGCGTGCAATTGGTCGGTACCGCCCACGGGAACCGGATCGAAAACTTGATGAAAAATCCGACTCTGGCCGACTTAATCGGGGGCATCCAAGCGGTGACGCTGGGAGATGACGAGGCCCGGCGCCGCGGTTCTCAAAAGACAGTTTTGGAACGCAAATCACCGCCAACTTTTGAAATTGCGATCGAAATGCTCGAACGCCAGCGCTGGGTAATCCACGAACGAGTCTCAGATTCGATCGACAGCCTGCTGCGGGGACGCGAACCGAACCAGCAAATCAGAAGCGTCAGCGACAGCGGAGAAGTCACGATCGAGCGCGAGTCAGCATCTCCCCCCGTCCGGTTTCCAGGGATGCCAGCTTCCGCCTCAGGCCCCGCTGCGGTATCAGCAATGCGGCCCGTCACGCCGATTTCTGGGTGGCGGAGTGCCGGGAAAATGGTGCCGATGCCCCCTCAAAACGAGAAATTCGCTGCTGCTACCGCTGCTAACAGCGCGCCGGTACTTCCTGAGACTCGGTATTTCGAGCAACTCCTCGAAGAATCCCTGTCCGTGGAACCTGTACCGCAGCAACGGGGTCGTTATTCCCAGAATGTCGGCCCTAACGGCGAAGATTTGCCCCTCCACGTTTATCCTTACGGCATAGCTCGCCACCAGCTCGAACAGGTGATTTCCACCCTGAACCTGCCGGTGCAGTTGACTAAGGATATTGAAAGTGCTGACGTGGTGTTGGCTTTGCGATCGAACGTGCGGAACCAGTCAAAATTGAGGCACTTGGCCAAAACTCGCCAAGTTCCCCTGCACACAATCAAAGCTGGGACTATTCCCCACGTAGCGAGAGCTTTGCGGCGCCTGTTGGACATGGACGACCCGGGCACCCCGGAAGTGGCAGACCTCGCCTTATTCGCCCGCAGCGGTACTTCTGACGAACTCGAAGCTCTTGAAGAAACCCGCTTGGCCGTTGAGCAAATTGTCATTCCCAAGGGACAGCCGGTGGAACTCTTACCCCGTTCTCCCAATGTCCGCAAAATGCAGCACGAACTTGTGGAACACTATCACCTGAAATCCCACAGTTTTGGGGAAGAACCCAACCGCCGCCTGCGGATTTTTCCAGCGTGAACAGCCCTATATCTAGAATCGGCATCATGTAGGGTGCGCGGGGCGCACCTTACCCCTTGAAGGCAGCAGGTAGAAGGCAAACGGCCGAATTTTTTTCATGTTGCTGTCTGTTTTCTACCTGCTGCCTTCGATCTCAAGCGGGCTCAATTAACCATGATTCTGGTAGCGTGGTACACTGCGTAGACCAGAATCTTCTGGTATATCGACCGCACGTGATATTATTTCCGTTGCTGTGATTTTTGTGTGTAAGTGCGATCGGGCTAATTCCCAATTTCCAACCCCCAATTCCCAACCCTCAATGATGACTAATGACTACTGACTAATTCCCAATTTCCAACCCCCAATTTCCAATTCCCAATGATGACTAATGACTGATGACTAATGACTACTGACTAATTCCCAACCCCCTATAATAACAGATTATAAATAAACATAAAGCGGTTATCAAAAAAATGAGGTATGCCCGATGCCCGATGCCCTATGCCCTATGCCCGATGCCCGATGCCCTATGCCCTATGCCCGATGCCCTATGCCCGATGCCCGATGCCCTATGCCCGATGCCCGATGCCCTATGCCCTATGCCCTATGCCCGATGCCCTATGCCCGATGCCCTATGCCCGATGCCCTATGCCCGATGCCCGATGCCCGATGCCCGATAGTACCTCATCTTTCTGAGAAAGGCTATATTTACCAGAGTTGACATGAATGATGCAGAAATTCAGCTATTTATTGAATTAATTGCCGCTCACACGGGTTTACAAATTCGCCCGCAAGATCGATCGGGTTTGTCTCGAAAAATTTTGACTCGAATGAAAGCTTTAAAAATAGCATTTCCCGACAAATATTATCAAATCTTAGCCGCTTCGAGTCCGGAAAGTCAAAATGAATGGCAGGAACTAACCTTGCTGCTGACAACCAACGAAAGTTATTTCATGCGGGACAAAGGACAGTTTTCGCTCCTAGAAAAAGTGATTTTGCCGGAATTAATCGCACGCAAAATAAAATTGCACGAGACATTGGGAATTAAGCCAAGACTGCGAATCTGGAGTGCTGGCTGCTCGACTGGTGAAGAACCTTATTCTTTACTTATTATTTTAAAACAACTAATTCCTGATTGGGACAAATGGAAAATTTTAATTTTAGGTACTGATATCAATCAAGCAGCAATAGAAAAAGCCCAGCGAGGAATTTATAGCCCTTGGTCTTTTCGCTTAGTTGACCGGGAACTGCAAAATCGATATTTCTCTCAGCGGAAAACCGATTGGGAAATAGACAAGAACTTGCGCCAATTTGTCAGCTTTAGATCTGTAAATTTAGTGACAGATAATTTTCCTAATATTTACACAGATCTTCATAACATGGATTTGATATTATGCCGAAATGTTTTTGTTTATTTTGAAGCTCAGTATATTTCACAGGTATTGAAAAAGTTTGCCAAAACGCTAAGACCTGGAGGATATTTAATGACTGGTCACGCTGAAATTCACAGTCACGTGATGAACGATTTTCAACCAAAGAGTTTCCCGGAGTCGGTTGTTTATCAAGCCAAGAATGTCCTAGAGGAGGAACCAGGTAAAAAAAAGTCTTTGATTGTACCAGAATCTAAAACAAAATCGGCGTTTGGGGAATCGGGAAATAAATTGGAATTGGGCGACCATAGCGGTCAGTTGCTACCGAGGAAAGGGGAAACGGTGCCAGCTAGTTTTGCTAACGGCAATTTTGGGGATGTCGGGTCGCTGTCGCTGTTAACAGCAGGTACCGGGCTGGGAAAGATGCTGCGAAGTCGCTATTTAGAGGGCGATCTGGCGAACAAGAAGATATCTAGTTTATCCCCAAAAATTGCAGCCGAAAAAGCTGATAGCAAAACGCCTCAGATGCTTATATTAGAGGCAAAAGCTTGTTTAAAAAATAAAGCTTATTTTGAGGCAATTGATAAAGCAAAACAGGCGCTCCACCTGCAATCTCAAAATTTTGAAGCTGATTATTTGCTCGCTCAAATTTATGCAAATTTAGGCCAGTATTCTCAGGCGGTAGAATACTGCAAGCGAGCTAGTAAGCTAGATACTATGTCAGTATTTCCTTATTATTTGCAAGCTCAGATTGCTGAAGAACAGGACGACTTGGAAACCGCTAAAATATATTTAAGAAAAGTTATTTATCTTTGCCCATCTTTTGTTTCAGCTTATCTCGAATTCGGGAATATATACCATAAAGAAGGTAAGCTAAATATAGCTATTAAAATGTACAAGTCATCTTGCGATATTCTCAAACAACTGCCGCCCAATACTCCGATCGAGCAACAGGGAAAAATGACAGCGAGTCAAGTATTGATTGATGTTCAAAAAAAATTGGTAAAATTGTACAGCCAAAAAAACTGACGCACTGGGAAAATCTAAAAACCTGGTTTTTTGTGGGTGTGTCGCTGCCAAACCGAATGGGTGCATCTCAATTTTGAAGCCTGAAGAAGCATGACCGCATATAAGTTATTAGTTATAATCCTATATTGACTACGGTCATGCTTCGCCCCTACAAACATATTTGACAAACCCAGATGCACCCAACCGAATCCGATCGCATAAACCATGTGTTTTTTGCAAGTCTTACTAGATAAATTGTCAGAATTAATATGGAAACTAAGCCGTATCTTATATTTGAACATAACGGTTTGCTGTGCGGCGTAGAAGTCGGCTGCGTTAGAGAAATTTTCTTTCTCCCGGAGTTGACACCGATCGCCGAAGCGCCTCAAGATATTGTTGGGGCGATCGATCTTAGAGGATCCATTCTGCCCGTGATGGATCTAAATCTCCGTTTTGGGTACGTTTGGCAGGACTATTCTGTCACAGATAGTGCGATCGTCATAGAATGGCAAGAAATTCGACTTGTCATCATTGTCGATCGAGTTAACGAAGTTAAGCAGATCCCCGCAGATGCCATAACTCCCCAGCTATCTTACGGGCGAGACAACCCAGAAGCCCCCCATCATTTTTTAGCTGGATTTGCCCGCTGCGGGGCCGATATGATTATGCTGCTGGATCTCGATCGGCTAATTCGATATTCTCCCGACAAAACAGAAGCCCAAATCCCAGTGTCTGCAAGCGATGCAGGACTGTCAGCGGCATCCGGCAACCTAGAAACCGCCAATTTGCAGTTAGAAATAGAGCCAAAATTGTTAGTGGAAGATACTAAAGTTTTGGCCAAAATTCACGTTTTTTGTCCGAATGCTACAGCCCAAGAAAAGGCGATTTTTCGAGATAGGGCCCAGAATTTGAGGCAGCAGGGCGATCGCGAAAATTCCGCAGCAATTGATATGTCCCTCGCCGTAGTTGTTTTAAACAGCGAATACTTTGGTATTAACCTAGCTGTAGTGCGCGAATTCACTGACATTCGCCAAGTAACTCCAATTCCTTGCACTCCCGATCGCATTATTGGCAACATGAATTTGCGGGGCGAGATTCTCACCCTAGTGGACATTCGGAATGTTTTAAATATGTCAGGCGACACAAAATCTCTCTCAAAGGCGATCGTTGTTGAAATTGAAGATTTGGTCGCCGGTATAGTCGTTGACGAAATCTTAGATATTATACATTTAAATGTGGCAGAAATTGCGACTATTCCTGCTGCACTAAATTCGGCCAACCGCGAATATCTTCGAGGCACCGCTTTTTACGAGGAAAAACTTATCGCTGTTCTGAACTTGCAGAAACTATTAACAAAAGGAGGAGTTGCTGTTGATGAGGAGGTTTGAAGAAAGATTTTACCATAAAGAATTGTTTGAAAGCCTCTCCCCGATCGGGAGAAACTAAAATCCGACTATTCATTACTCCAATCCTCTTCCTTCTAGGTAGAGGTCGCTCTCAAACTGTCAACTGTCAACTGTCAACTGTCAACTGTTGAAGGCCAAATCGGAATCGCACCTGCAAAAACGATGTCAGCGCCACCCGAAACTAAAGAAAAGAGAGTAAGAGAACAGAATTTGCTATGATACTATTTTCTACTGTCACTGGACGGCATCAGTCCCAGAAGTGGCTGACCCATTTCCGTTGCCAACGCCGGACTCCCAACCACTATCGCAGGATCGCAACCTTAGTAACGCAAATGCTATCTTAAATTAACGCAAAAATATGTTTTTATCCATTAAAAAACTAAATATTAGAAACAAGATGCTCGTCGGATATCTAGCGCCAGCAGCTATTTATTTAGGGTTGCCAGTCTTAGTTCTCGTTACTACGAGTCAGGTTTTTGAGACTTTCAAAAAAGTGGAAAGAGTAGAAAATGTGATCGGAGAAACAAGTAATATGTCCGTAGGTACGGAGCAAATGGTACGGGGAATGCGCGGCTATTTAATTAATAAAAATCAGCAGTTCTTAAACGATTTTAAAACAGGTGCAGACTTGGCTCGCCAGTCAGGGATCAATCTAGGGCCGATTGTTGAAAATTCCGAACAAAAAGCCCGTTTGCGGAGAATGTTGGATCTGGTCAAAGAATATTATGATGGTTCTAACGAAATAGTTCGCTTATTTCAGCAAAATCAGACAGCCGAAGCCCTCGCTATATTTAATACAGGCAAGTATACCAAATTTGTGAATGAATTCGTGGAATTGAACCGGGAATTTCGGGAAACAGAATTAAAGATTATTAAGCAAGAAACTAAAATCACGAAGGCATCTTTAAGCTTTTTGGTATCGACGCTGGTGTTTGGTTCGATACTGCTACTGCTGCTTGGCGCCACTGTTGCTTGGCTGATTTCGTCAGGAATTGCTCGAACTATCGATCGCACAATTAGTTCGATCGCCAGTTCCTCCGCCCAGATTGCCGCCACAGTTGAAGAACAGGAACGAATGGCAAGCCAGCAAGCAGTTTCAGTCAATGAAACTACTACCACAATGGACGAATTGGGTGCATCTTCTAGGGCGACTTCACAGCAGATAGAAACTGCCGCAAGTCAAGCAATGCAAGCTTTAACTTTAGCTGGTGGCGGTACAAAAGCTGTGGAACAAACCTTAGAAGCAATGGCAATACTGAAAACAAAAGTGCAAGATATGCAAGGACAAATTATGCAGTTGAGCGAGCAAACCGATCGCATTGGCAATATCTCAACCGTAGTCAGCGACTTAGCAAATCAGACTAATATGTTAGCACTAAATGCTGCGGTGGAAGCAGTCCGAGCCGGCGAACACGGCAAGGGGTTCGGCGTTGTCGCGTCAGAAATTCGCAAACTTGCCGATCGCAGTAAAAAATCTGCCGCACAAATAAATCTCTTAGTCGCCGATATTCAGCGCGCGATCAACTCAACAGTCATGGTGACAGACGAAGGAACTAAAACGGTAGAATCTGGCGTAAATATTGCGGAGGAAACTGCCGCAGCATTTGCTGGAGTAGCTGATGCAATTAACAACGTAGTTTTGAGTTCTCAGCAAATTTCGCTGAATGCCAAACAGCAAGCAATCGCGATCGAACAAGTGGTGGAAGCGATGAACTCTCTCAACCAAGCAGCAGCACAAACAGCTTGCGGTATCACTCAAACTAAAATTGGCACTCAAAAATTGAATGAAGCTGCTTTAGATTTAAAAGCAGTTGTTTAGCATAGTTATAAGTTCTGATAGTTTGAAAACAAAATTAAACAGTAAGTCTGTATTCTCAGCCCCGATACTCATTAGTCAATCCCAATTATTCAATCTAAAATCTAAAACGGTGCATCTCACGCAAGGCGAATATATCCGTAGGGGCGAAGCATGACCGCAGAAAATATGGGATTACAACTAATAACTTATATGCGGTCATGCTTCGCCCTCTTCAAAAACCAGATGCACCCATCTAAAATCTCAAGTCTCAAATGGTATGAGTCATTAATAATTATGAAAAACCAATGAAAAAAATGTCTTTAAGAATTAAAGCGATTGTTTTTGCGATCGCCCTCGGAACAATTCCCGTAATTTTAACTGGGGCAATAACTTTTTTCTTAGCCAATCAAAGTATCACTAGCTATGTAATTAATTATCAAGAAACGCGGGCGCTCGCTACTGCCAATGAAGTCAGCAATTTTATGTTAGAACGCTACCAAGATATCAAGCAACTAGCAAGATTAAGCATACTTAACGACCCCAGAGTCAGTCAAACGACTTCAACCATTCAAAAGGAAGCCATGTTAGATAAATATATAGAAGAAGACGAAGGCTACGACAGCATTGCAGTCGCCGATCTCAAGGGAAATACTATTTTGCAATCCCGTGGAGAAAAAATTGTAGATTTGGGAAAGCGGGACTATTTTCAGGAAGTAACAAAAACTAATCAGGCTGTAATTATGCAGCCTATAAAGTCAACAGACGGCAAATATGCCATTTTTACGGCGGCTCCGGTTGTGGATGTCAATACTAACGAAACTATCGCCGTCATCAGGACTCGCACGCCCATAACTTATTTAGAGCAGACTTTTAAGGAAACACAAAACAAGCTAACCAGAAGTTCTGAAGGATTAAAAAAAGAGGAATTCCATTTAATTGATGGCAATGGCAAGTTTTTTTCGGCAACAGAAGCTGAGCAGATCGGCAGAGATGCAGCCTCAGATTTTAGTGTTTTTGCCAAAATGCAAGCTAACAAAAAAATTGACAGTGCCATAGATATCGATCGCATTGATGGAGCTAAGCAATTGCTTACTTATGCTCCTATTAAAGCCTTAGAAAATATGCCAGAATTGGGCTGGAGCGTGATTATTGCTAACGATACAAAAAATGTATTTGCTCCCCAACAAGAGTTACTGTATACTTTGATGTCAGGAGTTGGGTTCACTGCTGCTGTTGTTAGCGCGATCGCAATTTTTTTAGCTAGTCGAACTACTCGCTCGGTTAATCACATTGTACGGGCGATCGCCTCTTCTTCGTCCCAAATTGCTGTCACCATCGAACAGCAGAAGCGCATCGCCAGCCAACAACTATCTGCTGTCGATCGCACTGCGACTACAATGAACGAATTGAGCGAATCAAGCAAAGCTTGTGCCTCCGAAGCCGAAGCTGCCGCTTTTGGGGCAGTCCAAGCTCTTAAACTTGCAGCAGGAGGCAGTCAAGCAGTAGATAATACCTTGAAAGAAATGGCAACTTTGACAGAAAATGTCGGAGCAATTCAAAAACAAATTTTGCATTTAAGCGAGCAAACCGATCGCATTGGCAATATATCCAGTTTAGTCAGCGATTTAGCCAACCAAACAAATATGCTCGCCCTTAACGCTGCTGTCGAAGCAGTTAGAGCCGGTGAAAGCGGTAAAGGATTTGCTGTTGTTGCTAGCGAGATTCGCAAATTAGCCGATCGCAGCAAGGAATCTGCTAGCAACATCAATGCTTTAGTTGCAGAAATCCAGAAAGCTATTACTTTGACAGCAACAGTGACGGATGACGGCACAAAAACTGTAGAAAATGGAGTAAAAATTGCCCGAAAAACCGCAGACGCATTTGCTGGGGTTGCCAGGGCGATCGATCGCATTGCTGCAAACAGCAAACAAATTTCCGTCACATCGAAAAACCAGGCGATCGCCATTCAGGATGTAGTTGAATCCGTCAACTCTCTTCACCTCGCCACTCAAGAAACTGCCGCCAGTATTTCTCAAGTCAAACTCGGCATTGTTCAACTAAACCAAGCAGCCCAAAATCTCAAATCAGCAGTGTAGTTGAAGGAAGTAAGATTTATTTATTACTGATTAGCGATTATCGATTACCAATTAGCAATTAGCCACTCCCCATGATTAATAAATTTTTCAGAAAAATTCAAAACCGACTGCTACTGCTTTTAATTTTAAGTACCTTGATTCCAGTATCTCTTGTTGGCTGGTATGGAATTTCCTCTTCCGAAGCAGCACTCCAAACCTTAGCCTTAACTAATCTTACTGAAAGTGTCACATCCAGCGGAGAGCAAATAGTCAACAAACTAGAAAATATCAGTTACGATCTTTTGTTCTTCAGCAAATCTCCTGCTCTTCAAGGAATAATTAAAGCTAGAGATGGAAATGGAGCAGACAAAGAAACTAATTCAACTTATCAAAATTGGGTCGATCGAATGCAAATCACATTTGCATCAATGATGGCAATTAAGCAATCTTATATGCAATTGCGTTATATAGATGAGAATGGCAACGAACTCGTGCGCGTAAATTCTGACGGCCAAACGCTCAAAATAGTTCCAACTTCAGAACTACAAAATCAGGCTCATAGGGATTACTTTTACTTAACTATGAAGCTAAAACCGGGCGAAATTTATGTGTCTCAATTCAATCTCAATCAGGAGCGCGGTAAAATAGAAATTCCTTACAAGCCAACCATTCGTCACGCCACTCCTGTTTTTAATACCAAAGGAGAAAGAAAAGGCATTTTGATTGCCAATTCTTTGGGAAAGAATCTGATTGATATAGTTAAAAACATGAATCATGATAATTCAGAGAAAGGTTTTATGTTAAATCAAGATGGTAGCTACATCTACCATCCCACTTCTAAAAAAGAATGGGGTTATGAAACAAAAACGAATGAAAATGTCCAAAAAGATTATGTGGCAGAGGTAGTGACACAAATACTTTCTGGTGGCAAAGGCAATATTGACCTCGGCGATCGAGTGATTAGCTATGATACAGTTTTTCTGAGTAAAGAAAACAACAACAAATTCATTGTGATTGTGAATCAAGCACCTAAATATTCGCTGTTTGCTTCTATTTTTGTTCTTAAAAAAATAGCTACTATTATTGCTGTATTGTCCCTGGGTACTGTTCTGGGATTAGGATTTTTGGTGCTGCGACAACTAATTAAGCTGATTCGAGGATTGATCTATCAAATATCGTCATTCTCTATGCAAATATTATCTAATATGAATGAGCAAGAGCAAGTCGTCGGCCAGCAATTTCTCTCAGTCAATGAAACAACTGCAACCTTAGAACAATTGGGCATATCTTCTCGGGAGACAGCCGAGCAAGCTGAGGCTGTTGCCGTCGCCGCTCGCCAAGCTTTAACCCTCGCGCAAGAAGGAACTCAAAAAGTTGAAGAAACTCTCAATCAAATGCTGAGTCTTAGACAAGCTGTGGCAGCAATTTCTCAGCAAAATCAGCGCCTGGGGGATAGCACAAGTCAGATTGGCAATATCTCGACTTTGGCAAATTTAGTTAGCGATTTAGCCACTCAGACAAATATGCTGGCTCTTAACGCGGCTGTGGAAGCTGTCAGGGCTGGTGAGTATGGCAAAGGTTTTGCGGTGGTAGCCAGCGAGATCCGTAAATTAGCAGATGAAAGCCAACAAGCCGCGCAAAAGATTAATGGTATTATTCCAGAAATTAAGGGCGCGATCGACTCGACGGTGAAAGCAACGGAAGAAAGCCGCAAAACAGTCGCGGCAGGGGTGAAAACAGCGCAGGATACAGCAGAAGCTTTTACGGGGGTTCGGGAAGCTTGCAATCTGGTGTTTGCTAGCAATCAACAAATTTCTTTGAATATTAAACAGCAGGCGATCGCGATCGGGCAAGTAGGTGATGAAATGAACTCTCTCAACCGCACTGCATCTCAAACTATCAGCGGCATTACTCAAGTCAAAGTAGGCACTCAAAAACTTAATGAAGCTGCTTTAACTCTTAAGTCTATAGTGTAAGAAGGAAGTTAGGCAACGGATTGTGTAACGGATGTCAAGGATAAAATTACCGATTACCGATGACTAATTACCGATGGATGACCAATTCCCAATTACCAATTACCAATTCCCAATTCCCAATTACCAATTACCAATTCCCAATTACCAATTACCAATTACCAATTACCAATTACCAATTACCAATTCCCAATTACCAATTACCAATTCCCAATTCCCAATTCCCAATTACCAATTCCCAATTACCAATTACCAATTCCCAATTACCAATTACCAATTCCCAATTACCAATTCCCAATTACCAATTCCCAATTACCAATTACCAATTACCAATTCCCAATTACCAATTCCCAATTACCAATTACCAATTCCCAATTACCAATTCCCAATTACCAATTCCCAATTACCAATTCCCAATTACCAATTACCAATTACCAATTCCCAATTACCAATTACCCATTACCAATTACCAATTACCCATTACCAATTACCAATTACCCATTACCCATTACCACAAACACCTATGATAATTGAAGATGAAGAACTTCGAGATGTATTTAAAATTGCTAGTGAAGAACACTTGCAGAAACTAGACGATGGATTGCTGTACTTGGAACAACACCCCGGGGACTCAGCTAAGTTAGAAGAATTGCTGCGGGAAACTCATTCTCTTAAAGGCGATGCTGGGATGTTGGCGGTAAAAAATGTAGCATCTTTAGCTCATCAAATAGAGCATATTTTGGGAGGTGTCAAGCGGGGAGAGACTCAACTAACTTCAGAAATTAGCGATCGACTTTCGCAAGGTTTAGACGCCATCCGCAAACTCGTTGACGAAGCCGTGACTGGTCAAGATTCCGGTGTCAATACCTTTTACGTGCTCGCTAGCATGATGGGTGCTTCTAACAAGCCCCTGCCCGCCGTCCCCATAGCAGATCCAGAATCTTCAAAGGTACCAGAAGAAGAATTTATACAAACGCAACTTATTGATTCGTCTACTGCGGAACCCGAAACAAATAGTGAAACTTATTCCGCCACTAATTTAGATAAAAATTATTCTTTTTCGACTCTACAATCCGAGCAAGAATTGTTGCTCCAATCTCACAACTTGCGTGGGGCTTCTGCCCCCGCTACTGCATCGGCTTCCCAACCCGCTGTTAGCAGTTCTTCAAGTTCGTCTTACCGCATCGAAACAATTCGCGTTGCTACCAAAAATTTAGACGATTTAATGACTCAAGCTGGTGAACTTACTGTTACAAAAACTAGGTTAGTACACCGACTTGCTGATATCGAAAAACTGACAAATTTGTGGGAAAGTTGGAGCAGAGAAGCTTTTATAAATCGCTTGGCTTTTCATCAGATAGAATCGGACAAAAATGCTTTTCAACAAAATGCCCTCATCATACAGTTACAGAATTATTACCAGCGTACAGAAGAACGTTTAGAACGTCTGGGAACTCTAGTAAATAGATTGAAAAATCGAGTTGATGAAGATACTGCAAGACTCGAATTAATTGCGGAAGAGTTGGAATCAGGAATTCGCACTCTCAGACTGCTGCCTTTGTCTACTATTTTTAATCTATTTCCACGAGCAGTTAGAGACTTGGCTAAGCGGGAAGGGAAAGAGGTTAAATTAGTCATTGAAGGTGGGGAAACTCGAGCTGACAAACGCATTCTAGAAGAAATGAAAGACCCTTTAATGCACCTGATTCGGAATGCGATAGATCACGGAATTGAGACGCCAGCCGATCGCGAAAAGCTCGGCAAGCATCCCGCAGCTACTCTCCGAATTAAAGGCTACCATACTGCTAGCAATATTATTATTGAAGTTGCTGATGATGGTCGGGGGCTGAATCTCGATCGCATTAAACAAACTGCTGTCAAACGCAACATCTGCACGCCGGAAGAACTGGCGGTGATGACAGAAAGCCAAATTCAATCGCTGATTTTTGCTGCGGGTTTTTCAACCAGAACATTTGTTACTGAAATCTCTGGAAGAGGGGTAGGTTTGGATGTAGTTAGGACTAATGTTGAAGCATTAAAAGGTCGCATTCAAGTTGAATCAGATCTCGGGAAAGGATGCACTTTTCGCCTGCAACTAAGTACGTCTTTAGCTACTGCTAATGTATTAATATTAGCGGTTGATGGTATTGCTTATGCGCTGCCAGTCGAGTTTATTGAAACTGCAATATTAGTCCGCTCTTCGGATGTTTTTTCTCTCGAAAGCAAGGCGACGGTGATTTTAGACTCTCAGCCTTTGTCAGTTGCTTATTTGGCAGATTTACTAGAATTAAATGATACAGATTGGTTGCACAATAATCGGGAGTGGAGACAGGAAAGTTGGAGAGAATTCAAGAGAAATACAGAGGTAGAATCGGTGAATCATAATTCTCGGAAAATGCCTTGTATTGTTTTGAAAGTTGGGGAGGAAAGATTGGGATTATTTATAGATGCTTTGATTGACGAACAGGATGTGGTGATTAAACCTCAAAGTCAATTGCTGAAACGGGTGCGAAACGTTTCTGGTGCAACGATTCTGGGGACGGGGGAAGTTTGTATGGTGCTCAATCCCCACGATTTGATAAAATCTGTACGCAAGCAAGTTTTGTTGGGTGGGGTTGGGGGTGCCCGATCGCCAATTGAGACAGTCAGCCGAAAACAAGTTATACTTTTAGCAGAAGATTCGATCGCTACCCGCACTCAAGAAAAGCGCATTCTGGAAGGTGCAGGTTATGAAGTGGTGACAGCAGTGGACGGGTTGGATGCTTTCAATAAATTAAAAACTCGCTATTTTGATGCTCTGATTTCTGACGTACAAATGCCTAATTTGGACGGCTTGGGACTGACTATTAAAATTCGTCAGCTAAAAGAATACAGTGAGTTACCGATTATTTTGGTCACATCTTTGGCGTCTGATGAAGATAGAAAAAGAGGGGCTGATGCTGGCGCTAATGCTTATATTCCTAAAGGTACTTTCAATCAAGATGTATTAATCGAGACTTTGAAAAGGTTAGTTTGATTGTCAGAGGGGAAGGGAAGAGGGGGACAGGGGGAGAGGGGGACAGGGGAAGAGGGGGAGAATTACCCATTACCCATTACCCATTACCCATTACCCATTACCCATTACCCATTACCCATTACCCATTACCTAAAAAAATCTAAAATCTAAAATCTAAAATGGTATGATGTTGTCGCCCATTAAAGTATTGTTAGTAGAAGATTCCCCAGTAGCTACGATCGTTCTCAAGCGCATTTTGGATGCTTCGCCAGAAATCCAGGTTGTCGGAACGGCTTCTAACGGGTTAGAAGCCCTAGAATTAATCCCGAAACTTCAACCGGAAGTCATCTGTACGGATTTGAATATGGCACAAATGAACGGGTTAGAGTTCACGCGGGAAGTGATGAAAAAATACCCGCGACCAATTTTAATAATTAGTGCTTCTGTACAAGCAAAGGATACTCAAAATGTATTTGAATTAATGAAAGCAGGTGCATTAGATGTTTTTCCGAAACCCATTGGCGGGTTGGCGTCTGATTACGATCGCCTGGGGAATGAATTAATCGCTAAAGTTAAAGTGTTGTCGGGAGTTAAAGTATTTACGCGACATCAAAGGCTTGGAGGAATCGAAACAGCCGAGGGTCGCCCAAGCAAAAAAATTTATCAATTACCAATTCATAATTACCAATTATCTAGCAAAAATCTCAATTCTCAAACTATTAAGTTATTGGCTGTTGGCGCGTCTACAGGGGGGCCACAAGCGCTACACTCGATTATTTCTAAGTTTCCGGCTAATTTGCCAGTACCGGTGATTTGCATCCAGCATATCAGTGAAGGATTTTTGCAAGGATTGGTTGACTGGTTGGGTTTTGAATCTAAACTGCCGGTGAAAATAGCGGGTTTTGGGGAATTTCCACAAGCTGGGATTGTTTATTTCCCGCCAGAAAAACGTCATTTAGAATTGGATGCTCAAGGGCGTTTTATTTATTCTGAAGCTGCTCGTGAAGCGGGACATTGCCCCTCTGTAACGGTAACATTTAAGTCAGTTGCTAGTTTTTATGGTCGCGGGGCTGCGGGAGTGTTGCTAACAGGAATGGGGCGAGATGGTGCTGAGGGTATGTTGGCGATCGCCCAAGCCGGCGGTTTGACTATTGCTCAAAATGAGGCTAGTTGTGTTGTGTTTGGAATGCCAAAAGAGGCGATCGCCCTCGGTGCGGCCCAGCACGTTTTACCCGTCAGTGCGATCGCTCCTTTACTGTTGGCGAAATTAAAAGTTTAGGACAAGCGGGAGAATATAGCAGATCGGACGTAAGGTTGAAACCGCTTCTATATAAACGATGTCCGCCGGACGCCGACTGAATAGAATAACATAAAACGTAATTTAAACGGTCTGAGCTTCAACCCGCGGAGGCGGGTTTTGCTGGTATAGACGCGGTTTCAACCGCGCCCGTCTTCTTTTATGATTTGATATTGATAAACTTACCAATTACTTCGCGCAACTTGTCAGCATCAAAGGGCTTAGTTAAATACTCGGTTGCTCCTGCCAAACGCCCCTGTACTTTATCAAATGCTCCATCTCTGGCTGTCAGCATCACGATCGGCAAATTCTGAAACTGAGGCAAGCTTCGCACCGTGCGGCAGAGCTCCAATCCGTCAATCCCAGGCATCGAAACATCGAGCAACAAAACCGAAATTTGTTCGTGATAAATTGTTGACAAAGCATCAACTGCATTGTCTGTCACGAGAACTCGAAACTCTTTGCTTAAGGCTTGTTTGACCAGTCCTTGCATGACGACGCTATCATCAACTGCCAAAATAGTTGGTACTTGACTGCTAGTTGCAGACATATTCTTCTCCCGGTTTATTTATAGTTCTTGAAAATAGAAAACATAATTCCCGCCGTCAGTCGATTGTAGATTGTAGATTTTAGATTGACTGTTCCAGATGAATCTGGGAGCTTGAACTTGAGTCTAAAATTGCGATCTCGACCCTCAAAATTGTCGGCAAGCAAGTATCGGTTTTTGGGTGGGTCATTTTTCAAGAGTGCCTTCGGATAAATAGTGCCCAACTCCGTTGGAGCATTAGCAGAAACTTCACCCCTGTTTTTTTGACCTCAAACTCGAAAAAACAGATTGCCCGAGGGGTCGATCGGCGATGACAACAGTTGCAAAATCTGCATCTCAACCGTCAAACCCTTGATGGTGGAGTTTGAACAACTATTGTTACAAAGTTTAACATTTTCGGTGTTTGTGTAGTCGCTCTCCTAACTTTTGTTGAGTTGCCTGTGCAACAGCCCGGTAAACCGTACTGGTATTGTGGCACAAACCAATTATTTTAATCTACCAGCAAGCCTGCTACCCACGATTAGATCTGTCTGTTAAAATACTATTAAACTTATTAAGAAATTCTCTGTAAGCTATCCGCCATAGATTTTTGAAGGGTGCTTCGTCCCCACGGAGGCTCTTAGATTCACCCAGCCTCTGGCACATCAAAAGCATAGTCAACTCGAAGTATAATTTCTAGAGTATTAGATCTGCGGTGCTCTAACTCCCATAAATCAAAAGTTTCCATGTCAGTCAAGAGGTTGGTCTGAGTTTGGTGCCAGCAGCCTGTGTTCGACTTGCGATCGCAGTCTCCCGGGACAAAATTCATGGCTCGTTTTTCTCCTCGGCCAGTATTGATTAGGGCGGTTGCCAGCAACTAGATGGGCACTTATACATGATGAAAGCACCCTTGCCTCTTGGTAAAACAGTGTTCGATCTCGATCGCACCGACTTGTATCAACTTCTGGGTTCCGATCCAGAGGCTTGCTTTGACGATTTGGTAGGCTTGGCCGCCAGGATGAGCGGAACTCCTATTGCTTTTTTGAGTTTGATTGATGCCTCCGGCCACTGGTTGAAGTCGCAGCTAGGTATCGATCGAACTTTGGCACACCGTTACCTGAATTTTTGCGATCGCTGCTATATCGACCAAACTCCCGCACAGTTGGGCGCGAGTTCCAACTCTAACTCGGAATTTGACCGGGACATTCCCCTACAAAAACCTGCGGTTGCGGCGGCAGATGCGATCGCACCCTTTGCAAATTCCTGCAATAAACCGCCTGCCATCATTGTCCGAGACGCTTCCACAGACGTGCGATTTGCCCAGCATCCGCTAATTGTTTCTTACCCCTTCATCAAATTTTACGCTAGCATCCCAGTCGTCACCTCAGATGGGCAGATGCTGGGCGCGATCTGTGTCATGGATTCCGTACCTAAAGGCTTGACAAAAAATACGATTGATGGTATTGAGATTTTAACTCGGCAAGTTGCGAGTTTGGTGGAGCTGCGGTGGCAATTAGTCAAAGCCAAGAAAGAGGTGGCAGAGGTAGAAGATATCGCTTCACAGGGCCAGCAAATCTCGGAGTTAGCTCGATCGAACCAGGAGTTTTTCTGGGCAGTACAGACTTCAGAGAAGGACACAAGAATATTCCCAACAAAAAAGCTGCCGGTGCTCGAAACAGGCAAATCTCAGGATTTGCGGGAAACTTCAGCGGGCATGAGGCGCGATCGCGATCCCAAACAAATTCCCGAAATAGTGACAGAGGGGCAATCAATGGCAGACTTGCTACAGGAGCGATCGCGCTTGGCAATGCTGCAAGCTAAAGTTGGTGCAGCTCTCGGACAAGGCGGGACAATACCGGCCACCCTCAACCGCTGCACCGACGCAATGGTAGACCATCTCGACGCCACAGCAGCCAGCATCTGGACGTTCAACCCGCAGATAGAGCGGTTAGAATTGCAGGCCGATTCAGGAGTCAGCAGCCAAGATTGGGAACGGCTAATAGAAGATTGGCTGCGAGAAGAAACGGGAAAACTCGAAACGGCTCCTCTGTGCTTGCTGTCGAACCCGTCCCTCTGCGCCATTGCCTATCCCCTGATTGTGGAGGAACGACTGGTGGGAGTGATGGCTGTATGCAGCAGCGCTGCTGCCACGGAGGGGGCGCTAGAAGTTCTGGGGTGGATGGCTAATGCCATTGGCGTGGCGATCGATCGTGTCAAGGCCCGAGAAGAATTGTTGAGCCGCCGGGAAAGTCTGCTGTTTGGCCTCGCCAGTCAGATGCGGAATTCTCTAGACCTCGACAAAATTTTAGATACGGCTGTTAATGAAATTCACAGCTTGTTGCAGGTTGACCAGTGCTACTTTTTGTGGTATTCAGTATCGCGGCAGGGGCAGCCGAGTTTTGCGATTACCCACGAGGCGGCAAATCCTGAACTCACAGATCTGCTCGCAGAATATCCGATCGCACAAGTAACGCTACTAGCCGAGAAAATTCGCGATCGCCAAACGCTCCGCATCGGCGACGCTGCCACAGCAGCCTGCATAGATTCCGCCACGCGAGCT
Source organism: Microcoleus sp. PH2017_35_SFW_U_B (assembly GCF_020737865.1). Taxonomy (NCBI): domain Bacteria; kingdom Bacillati; phylum Cyanobacteriota; class Cyanophyceae; order Oscillatoriales; family Microcoleaceae; genus Microcoleus; species Microcoleus sp. PH2017_35_SFW_U_B. The sequence continues at coordinate 41,469 of NZ_JAEQDE010000043.1, read as the reverse complement.
TTTTTAAGGAGTGTCGGGATTGTTTCTAAGCTGCTGCTACCGCTCAAGACTCACTCCGGTCAAATGGGGGCGATAGTTTGCAATCATTACAGCAGCCGTTCCTGGGCGGCAAGCGAGGTAGAATTGCTGCAAGCGGTGGTGGATCAACTGGCGATCGCGATCGACCAAGCCGAACTTTACGCCCAAACTCGGGCGGCAGCCTTAGCAGCTCAAACTCAAGCCCGACAACTGACTGAAACTTTGCAGAGTTTGCAGCAAAAAGAAGCTCAGCTCATTCAAAACGAAAAAATGTCCTCTCTCGGTCAAATGGTTGCCGGCGTCGCCCACGAAATTAACAATCCGGTTAATTTTATTTACGGCAACTTGACTTATTGCGAGCAGTACATGAAAGATCTGCTGGATTTGCTGCGCTTGTATCAAAAGCACTACCCCGAACCTTGCGAGGAAATTCTCGACAAAAGCGAAGAAATCGATGTGGATTTCGTAGTGCCAGATTTGCTGAAAATTCTTTCTTCGATGGAGATGGGAGCCGAACGCATCCGGCAAATTGTCCTTTCCCTGCGGAACTTCGCGCGGCACGACGAAGCCGAGAAGAAACCTGTGGACATTCACGAAGGGATTGACAGCACGCTGCTGATTTTGCAGAGCCGCTTGAAGTCAAACGGGCCAATACCGGGAATTAAGGTAATTAAAGACTACGGCGACTTGCCGAAGGTAGAATGCTATCCCGGACAGCTCAACCAAGTATTTATGAATATTTTGGGAAATGCGATCGACTCCTTGGAAAATCAGCCCGCACCCAAGACGATCGAAATCTCGACGGCGGTGGTGTCCCAAGACTCGGATCGAGGTGAGTCACGAAAGTCGATCGGTCAACTTGTGCTGATTCGGATTCGGGACAGCGGGCCGGGATTGACCCAAAAAGCTAAATTGTGCTTGTTTGACCCTTTCTTTACCACTAAACCAGTGGGCAAAGGCACGGGACTCGGCTTGTCCATTAGCTACCAGATTGTGGTGGAAAAACACGGCGGCAGTTTGAAGTGTATCTCAGAACCCGGACAGGGAGCGGAGTTCTGGATTGAGATCCCGCTGTCTCGCCCCGCTGCTGTCAAAGAATAAACTGGCGGGCGATCGGTTTGGCAAACATTTTTTAAACTTTATTGTGAAAGTGCTTGACAGATTCTGGTGTTTGAGTGTTAATATGATAAAGGTTAAGACGTTGGGGCGTCGCCAAGTGGTAAGGCAGCTGGTTTTGGTCCAGCCATTCAGAGGTTCGAATCCTTTCGCCCCAGTTAAATAGTTTTTAATGTTTTCGATGAAAGGGCGGTTGAAACCGCATCTACACAGGCAAAACCCGCCTCCGCGGGTTGAAGAGTGGGTCGTTAAAATTACCTTATCCTCTCTTAGTCCACAGAGGCGGACATAGTTTGTATAGACGCGGTTTCAACCGTACATGCGCTCTGCTAATTGCTGGGCCCGCGAGCATTTAATCGATCGAATACGTATCGAGAAATTGCCGGAAATGCTGTTTCGTCCTTGGTATAAGCCACATCGTCTGCGAAAACGACCAAGATGTAAATCGCGCGATCGTCTAAAGTTCTGACAAATGCCGCTTCGCTGCGGGAACGAGAAGTATAGCCAACTTTGGAACCAAAATAAATATTAGTTGGTAAAGATTCGCCGAGAAATCCTTTTATTGAGTTGCTAGGGTCATTTTTCCATGCCTTAGGATCTAAATCTCTCGTTAGCAAGTAAGCCATTTTGCGGCTGGCGAGACTAGAAACAGCCTGCCTAGTATAGATTTCATATATTAATCTGCCGGCTTGGTCAGTAGTTGCTTGATTGCGAATCGGCACAGAATCATCGCCCCGCAATTGCAAATCGCGACCGACAGGACCTTCTTGCCTTAAATAGTATATGGGATAATTTTTGGTGCTTATACGAATATCATTGTAGCCTGCTGACTGGAAAAACGTGTTAATTTGCGTGCGCTTTTGCAGCCATGTTTGCAACTCTTCTCCTCCGAGCCGTCCGCCGGATTTTGTATCGGTGATTTTGTCTAAAATCCTGCTGGCAGCATCGTTGTTGGAGATGCGAATCATTTGTTCTAAGTCGTTTTTAAATGCAGATTCTCTTTCCGTAATTATGCCTTTTTCAATGGCTGAGTAAAAGGCGGCCATCCAAAATAACTTGGCAACGCTAGCAGGAAATCTGAGAGTTTGATTTTGATATCCGGCGAAGGTGTGATTTTTGGGATTGCTGACATCAAACAAGCTAATTGATAGCTTATCTGCTGGTAATCCTTGGCTGGTGGCAATGTTCACAGCTTCATCAACAATCCCTTGCAATTCTTGAGAATAAACTGGATTGGGAGGTGTTTTGATGTTGTAGGTGAAGGTAGGATCGCTTTTACTATCGACTACATTTTGGGATGTTGGAATTGTCGGTGGCGAGATAGCCTCTTGAGACAATATGACGGGTGGTTCTGGGGCGCGGCGAGTTCTGAAGGGGATTGTCAGGAGCCAAAAAAACGCGATCGCCCCCGCAATTAAACACAAAATGTTGCGGTATTTGAGCCGAGACAATTTTGCCCTCAGTCGCCGGCGAGATGGCGCTGGACGATCGGTGATGAGGCGTCGGGGTTCAACTGGACGATCGCCGCTGATTTGCCGTCGAGGTTGGACTGGACGATCGCTAATTTGCCGTCGTGGCTCAACTGGACGATCGCTGATTTGCCGTCGTGGCGCGACTGGACGATCGCTAATTTGGCGTCGGGGCGCGACTGGACGATCTGTGATGACGCGTCGGGGCGCGACTGTACGATCGTTGATGAGGCGTTGGAGCAAGATTGAGATTTGGAGCCAGATTGGGCGTTGGAGCAAGATGAGGCGTTGGAGCCAGATTGAGATTTGGAGCCAGATGAGTCGTTGGAGCGAGATGAGGCGTTGGAGCCAGATTGGACGATCGCCGATCGGGCGTCGGGATTGGATAGGACGTTGGGGTTTGACTGGGCGATCGCTGCTTGCGCGTCGGGATTGGACTGGACGCTCGCTGCTGTGGCGTCTGGGTTGGATCGGACGTTGGGGTTCGATTGGGCGGCGTCGGCGGTCTACTTGCATTACAGTGTTGTGGTATCAAACTCGCAGGATCAGTTTATAATAGGGCGGTGTCTAATAGAATTTTAGATTTTAGATTTTAAATTTTAGATGTGGAATAACTGATTGTATAAGGGTTTGGAACTTGCCAACAGTTGCATTATTTTTTGAAACGGGTCTACACTTTCGTCAATTTAATCTACCTGCTAGGCTGATTAAGAGTTCGAGTAATCGTAAAGATTTCAGGATAGCACTGAGTTGAAGCAAAATCCTTGGGAAAACATGAGAAATTTTTGGAGTCTGGCTGTTTTGGGATTTGCGATCGCCTGGGTGAATAATTATTTGATACCTGATGTTTGGGCATTGCAGTCTCAACCTGCTGTCGCTGTTGTCGATCGACAAACAGAAGCACGCGGCCCGGATGTAGTGGCTGAGTCGATCGCAGACAGCGAAAATCGGGAACCCAAAAATAAGCAAAGTGTTTCTAGTTTGCTCAGTCTGTTTCGGGACTTGAACAACTTACCTGAAATTCCGTATTCCCAATGGCTAGAAGTGCTGGCGAGACGACCAGACTCAGAGAATACTGCGACAGAAACCGCTATACTACCCGAAGACATAGCACGTTTTGAAAAGATTGTACAGTATGCCAAACAGGAAAATTTGCCCGATCGCCCGATCGGACAAATCATCCAGGCGATCGGCGATAACTTCCAAGGATTGCCCTACGTCGAGGGTTTGCTGGACAAATCCGGCGAAGAAAAGTTGATCGTAACGTTGAATAAATTTGATTGCGTTTTGTTTGTAGAGACGGTTTTGGCTATTTCCCGAGGCGTAGCAGTAAAAGATTACGAATATCAAAATTTTGTAAATCGCATAGAAGAACAACGGTATTTAAACGGTAAAATGAACGGCTATTGCAGCCGGCTGCACTATTTTTCAGAATGGATTAAAGACAATCAAAAACGGCAAACCGTAGAAAACATTACCGCTCAATTGGGCGGAGTGCCGATGAATAAAACACTAAATTTCATGAGCCAGCACCGCAGCAGTTACCCGCAAATGGTAAAAGATGAGGCAACTTATCAGTGCATAGTCAGCCAAGAAGCAGAATTAGCCAAAACTACGGTTAATTACATCCCGACAAATCGGATCAAAAGTGTTTATTCCCAGTTAAAGCCTGGGGATATTGTGGCGGTAGCCACGGATGTTAAAGGATTGGATGTCACCCACACAGGTTTTGTGTACAGGAATGCAGACGGGAATCTCGGCTTAATTCACGCTTCGCCGGCTGGGGCTGTGACAGTTGCTTACGACTTGCAGAGATATATTAGCAGAGTCGAAAGTGCGATCGGCATTGTAGTTGCTAGAGCAAAAACACCTAATCCAATTCGTTCGTAGTGAGGACTTCAGTCCGCATTCATGAAGGACTGAAGTCCTCACTACAAACCATATCGAAGTTTGACAAAAAAGCAAATCATCTAAATTTCCGCTTCAGCCCTACCACCAAAACCCACCCCAAAGTACATCCCAAAATATAGCCAATAAAATCCTCCCACGAAAAGCCACTACCCAGAAACAAACGCCCAAATAATGTAGCGCGAATAGCTTGCAAAAAAGGAGGTTTCCACAGTTGGCTAAATTCAATGAGACAGTTAAAAATGAAAACTCCCCAGGCAATTTTAGTCGGAGAAACTTGGGGAAACATGAAAACAATTAGCAGAATCAAGAAAATTTGGTAGAGAAAATCACCAAAATAATCATTAAAAAACTCTCGCCCCGGCCCCGAATAGAATTCGCTGCTTAAACCGACAATCAAAATAGGGATGATAGTCAATAAAAGAGCAACTCGATAGTTAAAAAAGGGATGCGCGCGATTAAAAGGTGGTGCCATTTTAGGTATTAGTAGTAGGGTGCGTCAGTTGGCACGATTTTAGATACCCATTGAAAATCTCTGTGCTGACGCACCGTGGCAACTATTGGCTATTCGCCAAGAATCAAACATAATATTATTCATCAAATCTGGTGTTATTGAACAAGTTCGCTGCGAGATACCTTACTACTTCTAGCAGGATTTGGCGTTAATTCCGGTGGCGAAACTTGAACGCTTCCCCATTCAGTCAAAAAGCTTTTCAACAAAACCTCTTGCTGAGTGCGAAATGCCTCGACATTTGCCCCTCGATTCATAATCACAAACCACACGGTTTCTTGTTTTTGAGTGGGTAGCGCTCCGCCCAAAGCGCTAACATTATCCAATGTGCCAGATTTGACTACTGCTAACTTTGGCAGCGCCCGTTCTGACAAGATTCCTTTATCTTTGCCAACTACAGTTAAGACATCAGCAACTGTCATGCTGTAAGGTTGCAGGTAGCGTTCTAAAGCTATAAATAACCCGCACGCAGCCCTAGGAGAAATGCGATTGTCGTCGCTCAATCCGGAACCGTTGACGAGTTGAATTTCTGCGGGAGGAACTCCAGTTGCTGCTGCTGCTTTTTGCGCGACTGTTTTGGCGCCACCAACAGTATCAGCTAGCATATCTGCCATGAGATTGTTGCTGTACTGATTCATTTTTTTGATAAGTTCGGCGAGGGGTAAAGAATAATGTTTGGCTAAGGGTACGGCGCTGGGACGTGCTGGCAAAACTTTGACAGTACCATCAATTACTATTTGGGGTTTCGGTGTATTGGGAGGAAGTGTTTGATACTGGGCTGCGGCTTCGCCCGGCCAGATTTCGCTGTTCAATGCTTGTTTGAGCAATTCTCCTGATTTGAGGGGATTTAATTCAAAGTTCATGTAAAATTTACCGACAATAATTAAAGTGCCAGTGACTCGTTTGATGCCTTTTTTATTTAAGGCGTTACCGAGGGCGATCGCCTCTTCCCACACAAACAACGGATCTTCGCTGCCCTCAATCACTAAATCGCCTTTTAATACACCGTCTTTGATGGTGCCGTTGGTACTAATTTCGGTGATAAATTGATGTTCCGGCCCGAATTGTTGCAGCGCTACCAGAGATGTTGCTACTTTGGTAATGGAAGCGGCTGACAGAGGAACTGTACCTTGATGATTGGCGAGTAATGTATTGCCCGATTGCATCCAGATTCCTTGGTCTTCTTTGGCAGAACCTTGGGCCGTCAATGCGTTGAGATATTGCTGGATTTTGGTATTTGTGGCGGTTTCGGGATTGTTGAGAGAAACTGTTAACGGCTGATTGGGTTTAACTGGCGGCGGGGAAGATTCGGCTACAGGAGAGGGAGTTGCAAGTTGGGGTGATTCGGTAGCGGCGCATCCGGCGATCATTGTGAGAAGGGCGATCGAGCTTACAGCACTCAAGTAGCGGTTTTTCAGCATTACCTTAATCTTTTCCATCAAATTTACCATCATCTTTCGGCATACCCGATGGAAAGTTTAGCATTAGTCCGCGCGTCTTCCTTCTGGGATCTTTCTTCGCGAACTTAGCGTCTTCTTGCTTTCTTTAAATATAGATATCTTGGAAATGCTTCGGGATTTGATCTTCAGCGCCTGGGGTTCTCACCCCAGGCCGATCGCAATCGCAAATTCTCGGTAAACTGGTTTATCCAGCCATACTGCCCATACTCCCCATACTCAGGGGCACCATTTCGCCGTGCATCGTCAGGCCTAATAACATCGGCTCATTAACTCGAATCAACTCTCCTGTAAGGGCGCAGCGTTCCTCCTGCTGTGCTGTGGCGTTAATGCTGGCTCGAATATCCGATCGACAAAACATCTGACGATACTCTCCAGACTTCTGCTGGACGTAATTCCAGAGCAAATCTCGAATCAAAGCTTGATAGCCTTGATTGCCAGCGAGCTCTTTGAGTCTCTCCTTGAGCTCTCTTTCCAATCGAATGCTGGTGACTTCCATTTCGGTGGTTGAGGTTCTAGGTAGGGTATGCATAATTTTTCTCCGTGACGGGTGGACATATCTGTAATATCAGTGTAGTATGTTTAAAGCTAGATTTAAAGGTCTCAGATCACTTTCTGCCTACTGTGAAATTTTTCCCCACCTACTCTACTTATCAACTCAAGTGCGATCGCCCCAGGGGTCGCGCTGAGTCCTCACGGCAAGTCTTTATGACAGGTTTGCTAACCCCTACAGCGACCTCGTGGGCTGGGACAAGCCCAATTAAACCCGGTTATAGTGGATTAGGACTAATTTCAGAAATTAATTACAACGAGGTAGACCGGGACGGTCTGGGAGTGGCACGGCCACACCATAAAGATAGGCGAAGCGGGAGGTACAGCTAACGACTGTACCAACATAAGATGAAAATTTGCATGAAAGCAGTTTTTCTAGCCCCCGCTTCACTCGTAAGAGAAGCGGGGGCATTTGATTGGAGATTGGAGCAATTTGGCAAGGCTTGGGGAACTCGCAAAAACTAGATGTAGCCAATGCTGGGAAGCATTCCAAATCTAAAATCTCAAATCTAAAATCTCAAATCTAAAATCCAAATGAGGAGGAGCAAGCCGTGACCGTAGTAACTGATGTATTGAGGCAATCTGTTGTGGTATTTTCTCAAAATTACCTACCGATGAGCCGTGTCAACATCAAACGGGCGATCGTACTTTTGGTAACAGGCAAGGCTGAACCTCTGGATTTTAGCATCGGCAATGGCTATCTAGTGCGATCGCCCAGCACCAGCATCCACGTACCCGAACAAATCCGCTTAACTTTTGGCAACAGGGAGCGTGTTTGGAAAGTACCACCGGTCAATCGCCGGGAAGTGTTGCGCCGAGATGCCCATGCTTGCCAATACTGTGGCAACAACAGGCATTTGACGCTGGATCACGTGATGCCTCGATCGAAGGGCGGGTCGCATACTTGGGACAACGTAGTGACGGCTTGCGAACGGTGCAACTCTCGTAAGGGCGATCGAACTCCCATAGAAGCTGGAATGTCTCTGCGAACCAAGCCGAAGGCTCCCATTCACCCCACTGTTGCTTTTGCCGAAATGTTTTGGCACGAATACCAAATTGGGGAATAGGGAATGGGGCATGGGGAATGGGGCATGGGGAATAGGGCATGGGGCATGGGGCATGGGTAATAGTTAGTGGTTTTTCTAATAACCAATTCCCTATTTGACCAATTCCCTATTTGACCAATTCCCAATTCCCAATTCCCAATTCCCAATTCCCAATTCCCGATTCCCAATTCCCGATTCCCAATGCCCAATTCCCAATTCCCAATTTTCAATTTTCAATTCCAAATTTAAGGCTGTCAATATGCTGAAGTTGACTTACACTGAAACGGGCTTTAACCTAGAGCGTTTGGCTCAATCTCCCGAACAGTTAGTGGCGCTGCGAGTTGTGCTGGCTATGCGAGTTGGTCAAAGCATCAGCGTCGAACCGAGCACTGCGGCATTTTTGCTGCCCGCGAATTTGCCGGCGCTTTCTCTGTTGGAATCTGAGGCCCGCCGAGATGATACCGATTCGATCGCTCTTTGTGTTGCTGATGCTGATTTTGTCGAAGTGACCCTGCGCGGTACGTGGATTGGAGGGGCATCTGAAGGCGCTGATGGGGTGTTTGCGACGGTTTTGAGCGATCGGGCGGAGCGGTTGTTGCTCGGACTCTGGCTCGAAACTCAGGCTGCTGCCGAGGTTGTCGGGGAAGTCGGCGATTAAGATCCGATCGAGAAAGTTCGGCAGGGAGCATCTCGGCGCCAGCTTTGATAGCAGTGCTGTCCCCGCTCGCGAGTGATAAAATACGCGAGCGGGGACGCTCGCACTGCTGTAAAAAAAATGCTTTTTGCAATCAGATGCTTTCTCCATCCCCCACTCTCGTTAAGGCGTGTAAATGATGTTGAAGTAAATGCCATTATCTTGCAGGTTGTTGCCTTTATCGGTAATTCTCACCAAAGGAAAAGCATAATCTACACGCAAGTTCACCCGCCGTATCGGTTCCCAGATTACCCCCAAACCCATACCTGCTAAAAATGTCTGATTGGTTAATTTATTAGGATTATTGGGAGCGTTCCACACCGTACCCGCATCCAAAAAAGGAGCTAATTGAAGTTTGGGATTTCCCGAAGCATCCCGCTGCAAAGTAATCCGATCCTCGATCGACAGTCGGAAGCCGTTATCGCCAGAACGCACATTTTGGCGGTAGCCGCGCAGAGATTGCCCGCCGCCAATTACAAATTGCTGCGAAGGTAACAAACTATTAGCAGAAAGTTGTAAGTCTGACTGCAAAATTAATAAATGTTTATCATTTAATCGCTGTACTCGCTGCACTTGACCCAGCCAACTCAAAAATTGTCCGTCAGGGACAGAACCTTCATTTTGAGTAGCATCAAACAAGCTTGTGCCGATCGTAAATTGCGATCGCAAAGCCCAAGCACCCTGGGGATCCCGCCGAATGTAGTCCTGTCCCAGCTTGATCGCAGTCGTAGTCGTGACACCATTGGAGTCAGGGCCCGAGCCAAATGGAGTCGGTACACCGGCGACAAAAGTTCTGCCTTTCTGATAAGTAAGACCGGCAGATAGGGCAAATTCTTCGATCGGCGTTCTCCGCAGCGGCTGGCGGTAACTAACTTCAAATAAATGCGATTTTCCCGAAATGTCAAAAGCATCAAAAGGTTCTTGTACTATACTGTTGCGGTTCGGCGCTGCCCTCAATTGCAACGTGCCGTTCATCGCATTTAGCGGCAAGCGATAGCTGAAATCGAAGACATCTGAATCGCCGAGCGATCGATAATAAGCACCCGCAAGTTCATCGCCATTTCCTGTGAGATTGCGGTGCCGCAAACTAACACCCAATCTTTCAGAACCGACGCTGGGAGGCGAATAATTGTCAATGCTGAAACTAGATTGAAATGGATTAGCTTCCGTAACTCTGACGATCAGAATGCTCTCTCCTTCATTATCCCCAGCCCGCAGGCTGGCTTCTACATTGTCAAATAAAGGATCGACTCGCAGCAGCCGGAGTTGGTTTTCTAATGAAGCTGTACTTAAAGGCATTCGGGCACCGAGTCGAATCCGGCTGCGGATGTAACTTGGATGCAATCTTTTAGCTCCTTCTACCTCAATTCGAGTCAGCTTGCCTTCGATAACTTGAATTTTGACTACCCCTGCGGTGATAGTTTGGGGCGGCAAGACGGCTCTCGAAGTGATGTAGCCACGATTGAGGTAAATTTCGGTAATTTTGTCGGCGATTTGTTTGAGCTGTTCTAGCGTGGTAGAACGGCCCTCTAACGGCTTGACTAAGGCATTAATTTCGTCTTGGCTTAAAATTGTGCTGCCAACTACTTGAATTTTCTGCACCTGAATTACCTGATTCGGGAGCGGCAGGGGAACTGGGGACGGGCGCTCCGGTGCAACTGGTTGCGGTATTTGAGGAGGTTCTGGGGAAGGCTGCGGGGCCGGTTGCAAAAATCGATCGCGATTTGGATCTGGCTGAGTCGGTGGCGGGGGCAGGTTTGGAGGGGTATTTTGTGGGTTTTGGGCTAAAACATTGCTATGTAGCTGGTTAGGGAATATCGGTTCGCTGTTAACTAGATTTGGTCTTTCGGGTTCCGGGTGGGCATCACAACCAGTTTCATTAATTGTGGAACAGCGATCGGCCTGGTTGTCAAGAGGGTTGTTTTCGGCAAAATCCGGCAGTTGATTGAAGTTAGTTGCAGTTTCATCCTGCTTGATTTCGAGTTTTTGCAGTGCTAATACTCCGTTGGCCGGATCTGCTAAGTTGTCAGCGGCGGCGGGCAACTGAGAAATATCGTCCGTTTGGGATATAGCTTGATGGGCATCAAAGCAAGCAATGGGGAGCGCAGTTAGAAGTGAAATCCCCAACCGAAATATTGCAATATTTGCTCTCGGGCGCATAATTAATATTTTTGTAAAATAATTTTGCTTGCTGCTTGACTATGCAAGTTTACCATTTAGTATTGGGCGCAATTTGAACATAAAATTTTCAATAGTCCGGCTTTCCAGAGACAAGGGGACTGGGAGCATCTCAATTTTGCTATCGAAGTCGATCGATCTTTTAGATTTTAGATTTTAGATTTTAGATTTGGGGGATTGGGGGATTTAGTCGCGAGGATCGGGACTCTAGTAGCATCTGAAGTGCAGTCGCTTCAATAAAAATGCCCAGTTGCAACCTCCCAGATCCTCCTAGCGAATCCTTATGCTGGTCAGCGCAAAAATTTTAATTTATTGAGGACGATCGACCAAAAAACCCGAGACAGGCAAAAATCATCTGTGGCGCTGCCAAATACCGCGCGCGATCGCCACGGGTTTTTGGTACTTGCTGCACAAGTCGAATTATTTTTTGGCGATGGGTGTTAACTGACTGGGGATTAATGGTTCTCGGGCAATTTTGCCGAGTTCGACTGCACTCAACACTTCTGACCACTCGAACGCTAAACTGGCATCGCTGGGAGACTCCACGCGCAATTGAGCTAGAGCTGCCAGGTACTCGTACCAGAGACCTTGTTTGCCGAAGATGCTCAGCTTGGCGCGACCCTCGGGCGATCGATCCAACTCTGTTTTCAAGGTTGGGGCCACTGCGATGCGGTTTATCCACCCCGAAACGAGAACCTCATCTCTATAGTTTTTTGGGTTGCATTTGATAGTAAAGTACCATTGATAGTTTTTGCCAACTTCCAGGGCTGGCGAGTTGCCGTCGGAGCCGAGGTTGATGCTAACGATACCAGGACGGCTCGTTACCATCCGAAAACTTTTTTTGTATACCGTTTTGTCGCTTTCGTCTGCTAACTCAAACTGAACTGTTTTGTCGATGGCTACGGGAACGTAGTAGAAAAATGTCGGCTTTGCTGATATTGTTTGCCCCATAGTTGATTGGGGAATCAAGGCAGTTAAGGCATTTGTGGCAGTGCATTCTAAGCCGCGGGTTCCTCCCCCTTCCCGTCTTCCGGGTACTCCCTGCTCCGGCGGTTGAAAGTTATTCCACGTGCCTCCCAATTGCTGGTTGTTCGGTCTGCTTCCAGTTAGTTCCGGGGGTTGAACTGTTTGCCAGTTGAGTGGTAGCTGCGGTTGTGAGGGGCGGCGGACATTGTTACCGGGGCTGTTGAGAGCAAGAGCTGGTATTAAACTACCAACGGCAACTCCCTCTAGAGACAGAATTAAGGAAAGAGCACCGATGTTTAGAGCAGACTTCCAAGCCATGACGAACCTGCCTTCTAATGAACCTAGGAACTTAAACACACGATTTTATTCTACCCAAGGTTTTGACGGATCTAGTAATCTGTTGTACTTAATTTATATCTTCCAACAGATACGATTAGTTTGGCCCTTCTGAGCAAGATGGAATTCTGTGTCGCGTTTTTCAGTGGTAGCTTGGTAGTTATACTTACTTGCCTGCACGACAGCAGGTTGGGTTGAGCTTGTCAAAGCCAATGTTCAGAAAGACTAATATTCCGGTTTTTTTACTGCGATCGCAGGCTAAAAAGCGTCTTTTCGTAAAAAAACCGGTTGATGCGTCAGTTCAGGATATCAGGAACCTCGGCAATTTTGCTGATGAGCCTAAAGCGATCGGCTACAAGTGAGCAAATTAAGTTTTCTGTACAATACAATAGCGGCAAAAAAATTTAGCATGAATCTCGATTCACCTGTTCTCTCGGACAAACAGCCTTCGGGGCTGCGGATGGTAAGACCGATCGGGGTCTTGGCGCTGCACGGCATTACTTTTTTAGGAAATAGGTTATTCGCGGTCGATCGCACCGAAGGGCTACTATTGGAGATCGATCGAGAAACTGACAACACTACTGTTTTGAATCCTCATCAAACGGCTAAGTTTGCAGGCGCAACCGGGCTGGCGATTTGGGAAGATACTCTCTGGTTTTCGCGAGATGAGGATATTTGTTGCTGTCCGGGCGCAATTCGGGATGGGGCAATCGCTGAACTCAAACCGGAACATTTTGTTTCCCTTTCTTATCCCGCTGACGGGATTGCAGTTTGGAAATCTACGCTGTATGTGACTTGCCAGAGATTGGGCTATATTCTGGTTTTTGATGTAAAAACTGGTCGGGAAATTACTCGGTTTTATGCTCCCGGTATTGGGATAGAAAATATCACTGTCCGGGATGAGGAACTCTGGGTTTGCGACAAGACTGAGCAAACTGTTTACTGTTTGGAACGGGCAACTGGGGAGATTAAATTTAGCGTTTTGACTCCCTTTGAATGGCCTTCGGGTTTGGCTTTTCACAAAGATTCCCAGACGGGCGAAGAGGTTCTGTATGTGGCTTATGCCGGGGATGAACTTTATATTCGGGACGATCCGAATTCGGAAGATCCTTTTCAGTTGACGAAGCGCGATCGCACTTTTGTTCACCCTTTATCTTTTCACTACAATGAAGCCGAACGCTTCGCTCTGTCAAATGGTTTTTTGATGGAAATGTCCTATGTGGAGGAACTTTCTCCCCTGGATGAGGTAGAAATCGATAATTTGGAGTGGCGGATTGCTTTACCTTCGGACACTCACCGACAAAAGGTCAGGAAAATTACGCCGATTGGGATGCCTTTTACTGAGGAAATTCAGGAAGGGGAACGGGTGGCGGTGTTTAAGTTCGATCGCCTCCAGAAGGGGGAACGGCGAGTTTTTGGCTGGAAGGCGTTGTTGGAAGTGCGATCGATTAAGTATCAGTTGTCACCTCGGAATGTAGAAAAGATACCGCAACTATCGCCGGAGTTTGCAGCGAAGTATTTGGTGGACAATGATAATTTGGCGATGGATACGGAGATTGTGCGATCGGCTGCGGTGGCCTCCATTGGCACAGAAACTAATATTCTGAGGAAGTTACTGAGCATTCGCAATTTTGTTTACGACCAACTTTCTTACGGGATTAGACCTCACATTGACACTCCCGATATTGTACTGCGTCGCGGCGTCGGTTCTTGCGGCGAGTATGTGGGGTTGTTGTTGGCTTTGGCAAGGTTGAACGGAATTGCTTGTCGCACAATTGGGCGTTATAAGTGTCCGGCTTTTGCTGACAGAAAAGGTTTGCCGCTGGAACCCGATTTCAATCACGTTTGGCTGGAGTTTTACATTCCAGGTTTTGGCTGGGTGCCGATGGAATCTAATCCTGATGACATTCAAGACAGAGGCCCTTATCCTTTGCGGTTTTTTATGGGTTTAGCTTGGTATCACGTGGAAATTGGCAAGGGAATTCGCTTCCAAAGTCTCACCAGCGGGGGTCTGCCTTTGAAGAAGGAGGATGTTTCCGTGGGAAGTCTGGCCATTAATCATGTCCGGTTTACAATTTTGGAAGAGTTGTTTTAAGGAAGAGTTGACTGTTGACTGTTGACTGTTGACTGTTGACTGTTGACTGTTGGCAGTTGGCAGTTGATAGTTGACAGAGGGAAGACTCGGAGTATCTCACTTTTGTAAAAAAGCAATTTCTTTACAGTGCGAGCGTCCCCGCTCGCGAGTGTTAGATAGATCGTAGATCGCGAGTTCTTGAAGTGGTCGCACTATAAAATCAAAACTGAGATGCTTCCGGGAAGACTTTTCTCATCTCCCCCTCTCGGACTCTCCAAGTCTCCCTCTCACCCAATTCAAAACACGTTCGGTACAATAACCGTTATCAGGTTTGTAGTGAGGACTTTAGTCCGCAGAGTTTGATGAAGATTTCCATTCCTTGCTACAAACTAATTTTATTGGGGTTGTGCGATCGCACATAATCTCAAGTCTAAATCTCAAGTATAAGGCAAGCAGGAGGGGTTGTGGAATTTTCGATTGCTAATTTGCTGGTTTTGGTAGCCTTTGTGCTGTTGCTGACAGTGACTGGCGGGGTCGCTTATTTGACAGCAGTTGAATGGCGCGATCGCAGGCGCTTAGATAACGCCAAGCGTAAAAAATAGTCGCTATTTGCTGTTGACAAATTGCATTTTTCATGATAGTAAACAAGGCAACCCAAATAGGTCGCCTTTAGAGGTTTGTAGTGAGGACTTTAGTCCGCAGAAATTGATGCGGACTGAAGTCCTCACTACAAACCTATTTGATTTAGTAGGATTCACGGGCGGGACGCCCGCGCCACAATCAACACACTTGAAGTCATTGGTTATTGGTTGTTGGTTATTGGTTGTTGGTTATTGGTTGTTGGTTATTGGTTGTGCATTTAAATTGTATCTTTAGGGCGGGCAAGATGCCCGCCCCACAAAAGTTTAACTTTATTCGGACGTGCAATTTAAATGCCTCGGAGCTGATTTGTCCTATGTTTCTTGTTAGTTGTTCGTTCTAATAACCAATAACCAGTAACTCATGCCCTATGCCCTATGCCCTATGCCCCATGCCCTATGCCCTATGCCCTATGCCCTAGTCAATTATCCACGCGCGAATCAGTTCGTTTACCTCTTCTGGTACTTCGTCGTGGGGACAGTGACCGGCTTTGATAAAGTGTTCTGTCAACTGCGGATAATGTTCGCGGAATTTGGCGCTTCTGTTGGTAGAATTCATCCACGGATCGCCCTCTCCCCACAGCATTAGCAGCGGGCAATTTAATTGACTCAACAATACGTCGATTTTTTCACCTTGGGGTGTTCGGAAGACGGAGGCGAATACTTTGGGTGCACCCCGATCGCACGAGGGTTGGTAAATTTCTTCTACTAATTGGTCTGTGACGGCGCTTTGGTCGAGATAAACTTTTTGTAGGGTTTTCCGAATTGTCGATCGCCCTCGTACGTATTGGAACAGCAGAAAACTTGCCCAATCTTGCTGGAATAAGGTTTTAGCTACGGTAGATATGGCTTTTTGCAAGGGCGGGGCTTCGGGTGCGGGCTGAGGTTCGCTGAAGGGGCCGGCGCTGTTGATTAAGATGAGTCCGGTGGCTGATTCGGGACGCTGGGCTGCTACGCACAAGGCGGCGTAGCCTCCGAGGGAGTTCCCGGCTAGTACGGCGGGCCGGCCGATGACGTTGGTGATGAAGTCGTGGAGTTGGTCGCGCCAGAGCTCGCCGCTGTACTGGATTTCGGGTTTTGCCGATCGCCCGAATCCGATCAGGTCGATCGCCCACACTTCAAATTCTTTGCTCAGCCCGCTGATATTTTTGCGCCAGTGGTCTGTGGATGCTCCAAAACCGTGAATTAACAGCAGGGGAGGGCGTTCGAGATGTCGATCGCTCGACCGCACATAGTATACTGAATGGCCCCGCCATTGCCAGTATGTGCCTGGAATGGGGGTTGCAGTGATGGCTGGGGTTGTTTGCATAATGTAAAGAAATAAGTATTTACTTTAACTATTGTATCGTGAGGTTCAGATTTATAAAGTTTTGCCAACGCGCTGGGGTTTTGCCAGTAAGGGATACGTCAAGTTGGTCGAGTTGGGCTAGTTCGGGCGATCGCACTCATAATCAATAAGTTTTGTAACAAATATTGATTTGGTAAAGGTCGCAGCAGTCGGATTTTCAGTATTCGATCGGCATTTTGGAAATATATCTGGTTTCGACTGCAACACACCTAGGTAAGATCCTTGCGATCTTTGGTACAAGTAGGAGATCTAGGCGATCGGGCCCAAGCTGTGGTGGTGGGAGTCGATCCCCATTGGCTAGGAGTCAAGGGATCGACTTTTTTGGACGGATTTCCGATCTTTTCAAGGTGGGGATCGTTTGGTAAGCGAGCTGTTGACGGCTTGGGATGCAGCGGGTTCAGCTTCAGTGCCCTAGCAAAAGCCGACCTCAAAAATCAGGATGCGGGTAGAAGTTATAAGTAAAATTACTGGGAGTTCTTGGCAAAAGTTTCTGAGAATCGCAGAATATTTTGTGATGTTCTTTGCTTTTCTTAACGGCTTTGATACTCTAAGATAGAAATAGAGCTGCGCCGCTCAATTAATGAGTATTTTGAATACTAGGGAGCCAACTATGCAGGGTGTGAAGTTTATCCACCTGAAAGTTAGGGAGTTTTCTGAGTGATTGCTATCTCAGCCCGTCCGGTCGTCGGACGCAATTGGATTACGATTAGCTTCGCTTCTACCCTATACCTTTGTCCTATTTTGGATCTGCTCCTAGCAGAGATTCCGCCTCACTGGCAAGCGGAATTACGGTTGGGGCTTCAAGAAGCTTTGGTAAATGCCGCTAAGCATGGAAATAAGTTAGACCCCAGTAAAACTGTTGGAGTCCGTTTTTCGATCGTCCAAAACGAATATTGGTGGGTGATATCAGACGAAGGTTGTGGCTTTAAAGCACCTTGCGGTTGCGACCTTTATACCGATACTTGCGACAGTCTCATAACAGAGGATGTTGCAGATAATTCTGCATTCCCCCATGTTGAACAAGAATGTGGTAGGGGGCTGTTTATCCTTTACCAAATATTCGATCGGGTTGAGTGGAATTCTCAAGGCACAGAGTTACGGCTGTGCAAAGAACTTCCCAGTCGCTACCGGCTGCCTCGCTTGCGCTAGAACTGATATTTGGCAGCATTTTTCAGCTCGGCTCGACCTGCATTTTTTTTCGTTTCCTCGCTGAACCGAGGATGGAGAATTTTGAGTATCAGGCTATTGATAGTAGATGATAATGCAAAATGTGAGTTTTGAGTGAGAAAAGTATAAATCTTTTTTAGCTCGCAATCGCGCTGCTCGATCGAGCAGCGCGATTCTTTGAGTTTTGGACTCTAGTCAAATATTTAACTCAAGAGTCAAAATTATTTGCCGTGAGTCGGGCACGGAGGTGCACAGATCGATCGATCCAGCCATCCTGCTGCTTGGTTTAAGCGCGGCAGAGCTTCTTCGGGCTGATTTTTCAGCAAAAAGACCAAAGCGGCCGCGGCTTGCTCTCCGGCCCGGGCGGAACGGTTGGCTTTGAGGCGGTGCCAATCTCTTTCGGAAATGGCGAGGCGGGCTGCGAGGGCTTGAGCCAGTTCTACTGTGCTCAGCTCGTTGAGGTTGACAGTTTGGGTTGTTTGTGTAGTTTCAAGCATAGATGGCAATTATAGCTATTTGGCTGCGGTTTCTGAATTGAAAAAATATACTGCATATAATAACAAGTTAATTGGGAATTGTTTTTTTCAGTATTGTCGGGTTTGCAGATCGAAATGCCTCAACAGCCGTCAGAGTTAAATCGGGAAGATTCAGAAAATGAGTTTGTGCAGGCGATCGCAGCAGTGGAGCGATCGCTCGCAGCAGTCAAAGAGCGTTACACTCAGATTCAGTGCGATCGCCAGCGCCAAGCCGAACTCGGCAACCGGCGAGAAGATGTCCGCCAGTCTCTGCGCCAAAACCCATTACCGCAACTCAAGAAAGAATTGCGGGAAATTGAACAAGAACTGGAAACGATCGAGTTAAATTTAGAAAGCAGCCTGTTTTCTTGGGGAAGCATAAAACAACCTTTTTGGCAAGCGGTTCGCTTTGGGGGACTCGGTATTTTGCTCGGTTGGATTTTGAAATCCTATGTCGGTTGAATTATGTTAGGAGTTATGATTTTTTTTACCGCAGAGGGCGCAGAGGGCGCAGAGGAAGAGAAAAGAGAGAATTATGGTGCAAAATATTAAATAAACAGGATTGGATATGACAAATCAACGAATTGCAGCAATTTTGCGCGCCGGCGAACCAGACGAAACTGTAACCATTCAAGGCTGGGTTCGTACTAAACGCGAGTTAAAAGAATTTGCCTTTGTCGAAGTCAACGATGGTTCGGCGATGGCTAACTTGCAAGTAGTCATTAATGCTGATTTGCCCGACTTTGAAAATATACTCAAACAAATCAATACAGGTGCATCTGTAGAAGTTTCAGGAGTGCTGGTGGCATCTCCCGCGAAGGGACAGCGAATTGAGTTGAAAGCTTCACAAGTACAAGTTTACGGCGAAGCAGACCCGCAAACTTATCCGCTCCAGAAAAAGCGCCATTCCTTGGAATTTTTGCGGACAATCGCCCATTTGCGGCCGCGCACAAACACCCACGGCGCTGTTTTTCGAGTCCGCAATGCTTGTTCGGCGGCGGTACACCAATTTTTTCAAGAGCGCGGTTTTTTGTGGGTTCACACTCCGATTTTGGCTGCTAGCGACTGCGAAGGTGCGGGGGAAATGTTCGCCGTTACTAACTTCGATTTAAAGAATGTGCCGCGTACTGATTCGCAAGAAGTTGATTATGCGAAAGACTTTTTTGGGAAGCGCGCCTATTTAACAGTTAGCGGCCAGTTGGAAGCGGAAGTTATGGCAATGGCTTTCGGTAATGTTTACACTTTTGGCCCGACTTTCCGAGCGGAGAATTCCAATACTTCGCGGCATTTAGCTGAGTTTTGGATGATTGAACCGGAGATGGCTTTCTGCGATTTGCAGGGTAATATGGATTTGGCTGAGGCGTTTTTAAAGTACATTTTTAACTTTGTTTTGGAGCATTGTCCGGAGGATATGGAGTTTTTCAACGAGCGGATTGATAAGACTGTTTTGGCGACTGCTGAAAATATTATTAACAATCAGTTTGAGCGAATTACTTACACGGAGGCGATCGCACTTTTGGAAAAAGCTGACAAAAAGTTTGATTTTCCGGTAAGCTGGGGCTTAGATTTGCAATCGGAACACGAGCGCTATTTGGCTGAGGACTTGTTTAAAAAGCCGACTATTGTCAGCGATTATCCCGTCGGGATTAAAGCATTTTATATGCGCTTAAATGAGGACGAGAAAACGGTGCGAGCGATGGATGTTTTGGCTCCGAATATTGGGGAAATTATCGGCGGTTCGCAGCGGGAAGAACGGCTCGATGTGTTGGAGCGGCGCATGGACGCGCAGGGTATGAATAAGGAGGAGTTGTGGTGGTATTTGGATTTGCGCCGCTACGGTACTGTACCTCACGCTGGCTTTGGTTTGGGGTTTGAACGGTTGGTGCAGTTTATGACTGGGATGGGGAATATTCGGGATGTAATTCCGTTTCCGAGAGCACCTTTGACTATTGATTTTTAGATGCAGACGGCGGTTGAAACCGCGCCTACAAAAACAAAGTCCGCCTCCGCGGACTGAAGACAATAACATAATCTTCACAGCGCGTTATTTAACCCCTCTGAGCTCGGGTTTGGTCTGTATAGACGCGGTTTCAACCGCGAGCGTCTTCTTTTCCCATCTCAAATCTAAAATCTAACATGGTATAGGCTCATGGTTCTTCAAATTCCGTCGAGTTCCAAAGCACCAACTGTCACCTGGGAAGCCCTACCAGCCGACTTTATTTTACCGGACGATCCTGTGGAAAATATTCAACAACCGCCCCTTGCTGCCTCTCTCACCGATGCTCTGGGGGCCGCCGGACTTATTGGACTCGCCCTAATTGGTTCCAATTTTGGACTGGTAGCGACTATCAATCAGAAAACTGTAGTTAAAGCACCCGATTGGTTTTACGTGCCACAAGTGCATCCAGTTGCTGAGGGGACGATTCGCCGCAGCTACACGCCGAATCTGGAGGGTGCGCCGATATCGGTGGTGATGGAGTTTTTGTCTAATGAAGATTACGGCGAATTGTCTGTGCGATCGACTCCTCCCTACGGCAAGCTCTACTTCTACGAGCAGATTCTGCAAGTGCCTACCTATGTTACCTACGACCCCTACGAGCCCAAGCTGGAAGTGCGCTATCTGCAAAATGGGCGCTATGAAAAGCAGGCTGCTGATGCACAGGGACGGGTGCGGATTCCAGAGTTAGATTTATGGCTGGGGATTTGGCGGGGGGAACGTTTGGGACAAACTATGAATTGGCTGCGCTGGTGGGATGAAGCTGGAAATTTGCTGCTGTGGAGTTCGGAACAGGCCCAACAGGAACGCCTGCTGGCCCAACAGGAACGCCAGCGGGCGGAGGTATTGGCGGCAAAGTTGCGGGAGTTGGGTGTCGATCCCGATCGGCTGACATGAATCGGGCGATCGGGCCGCTACTCAATCCAAATTGACCCTACGGCGCTTCAAACCCAGCCTTACTGCTTGAATGCGATCGGGTTCAAATTGGTATTATAGCAATCCTTGCAGGAGTCGTAAAATTTTTACCCCTCCCCAACCCTCCTCGAACCCGCGGGGAGGGAGTAAGAAATTCACAAATGATTTAGGATTGCTATATAGCCCGATCGCCTACCGACTCAGTATTAATTATAGTAGCTAGATCGGGGGAAAGAAAGAGATCGGGAAATAGTAAAGTTTCTAAATAGTGAAACTTTATTCCATAAAGTTTTTTAATTTCTTGGATTTGTCCAAGAATCTGCTCCTTGTTGATACTCTGATTGCTTTTGATTCCCACAATCATTATATTCTTACTCGTATGTTCAGCCGCTATAAACTCAAAAACCTTGGTTTTGTAGCCAGACAATTCAAGTAAAAGCGCTCTTAATCCATCAGTCACTATTTCCGATTGCCTCTCTAGCAAAATGCCAGACTTCAGCAGATCCTTCAAAACCATATTCGGATGAATTTGTTTCCTAACTTGCTTGTGACAGCATGGTGCTAGGATAATCAAAGAAGAATCAGATTGTATCCCTTTATAAATTGCATCATCTGTTGCAGTATCACACGCATGAAGTGCGATGGTTATGTCTGATTTTTCTGCGCTATAGTTACTGATATTGCCTTGTTTGAAATGTAAATTTTTAAACTCAACTGATTGGGCGACAGAGTTACAAAAATCCACTAAATGGATTCTGCTTTCTATACCAATAACTGATGCTTCTTTGTCTAAAATATTGTTCAGAAAATCATAGATTGCGAATGTTAAGTATCCTTTGCCTGAACCCATGTCAACTACAGAGATATGACTTTTCGCTGCCAATCCTGATGATTCAATTAAGCTATTTATAATTTCTACAAACTTATTTATCTGTCTAAACTTATCTTCCATTGTTTTTACGATATTACCTTGACTGTTGGTAATACCTAATGCTGTGAGATATAAATTGTTTTCTGATTGAATATACCGTTTTTTATTGCGATCGTGTTCCTGCGGAACCGTATCAACAGGATTGGTGAAAGTAGGCTTAATAAATTTAAGTTTTGGTTTTTTATCTTTGCCATATTCAAGTTGGACATCCTGCGTCAGCGAGAATAATCTAATACTCATAAATTCACTTCCCGTCAGGGTTTTGATTAAATTTATTCCCTCTGCAATTAGGTAATTTTTTACTATTTCCTTAGTTTTGTAGCTATAGGTAAAAGAAAGTTTTATGCTTGATTTAAATTGTACGCTTCTATATTTTCCTAAAGTTAATCTGATAAATTCTTGATTTTCTATACTAGAACCTAGAATTAACTCGAATTGCTCTTGCGTGTTGATATTCATTATATTATTCAGTAGCGGTAGCGTGCGTCGCAGAAAGAAAATTTACAAATTAAAGTCAAAATATCACAGCAACGCACCACACAATAGTCTGGTGCGTCACACGAATTATTGATTAAGTCGCCGATGGAATTGTGATATCAACAGATTGCACTTTTACCGAAGTTCCTAAGCTCGATAACGGCGGTTGAATTCCCGCAGTATTTCCCACTACTAATGTTACCAAATTCTCAGGTTTTAAGTAAGTCTTGGCAACGCGCTGCACGTCGGCAATTGTGGCTGCTTCGACGCTGAGGCGGTAGCGAAAAATGAAATCTTCGGGATAACCGTAGTATTCGTAGCGCATTAGTCGCGACAATGTTTGACTGGGATTTTCAAATTTGAAGATGAAAGAATTGAGGGTGGAATCTTTCGCAAAAGCTAATTCTTCGGCGGTAATTGGTTCGGTGCGAATTCGATCGATCTCAGCGCGGATTGCCTTAATAAACGGTACTGTCGCGTCCGATCGCGTTTGGCCTCCAGCCACAAACGTCCCTGGATAGTCAAATCTCGGACTCCAAGCCGCGTAAACACTGTAGGCTAAGCCTTGGCGCGATCGCACATTATTGAACAAACGCCCGCCAAAACCGTTCATAACCCCATTCATCACGTCCAAAGCACCGTAATCTGGGCTGTTCAACATCCCGCCCAAATGCCCCATCTGCACGTAACTTTGACTCAATTGCGGTTGATTTACCAAAAATATGCCGCCTTGATTCGCCGGCGTTACCGCTGGTAGCGCAGGCATTTCTGCACTTTTAGTCGGTACCCAGTTGCCGAATTTTTGCTCCACGAGCGATCGCATTTTAGCCGTATCAAAATCGCCAGAAATACCCAAAATCATATTCTTCGGGTGGAAATACTTCTGGTAGAAACCCACCAAATCGTCGCGGGAAATATTGGCAATAGTCTTGTATTCTGCTGTGCGCGCGTAGGGACTGCGATCGCCATAAATCAACTTTTGAAACTCGCGGCCCGTAATATCGTTAGGATCGTCGTTGCGACGGGCGATGCCACCTTGCTCTTGATTCTTAGCTAAATCCAACTTTTCCTTAGCAAAAATTGGCTCCCGAATCACTTCAGCAAACAAGTCAAATACAGGTTCCACATCTTCAGCTAAAGCACTAAAATTAGCGTTCCCAGAAGCAACATCAATCCCCGTTTCTACCGAAGCTGCCCGCTGTTCTAGCAACTGATTTAATTCATCAGCCGTATGGCGACTCGTCCCACCAGTTCGCATCACTTCTCCCGTCAAACCTCCCAATCCAATTTTATCAGCAGGTTCAAAACGATCGCCCGTGCGAAATAGCGCCGTTCCCCCAACTAACGGGAGTTCTCTATCTTCCATCAGATAGACTCGGATGCCATTTTTTAGCTCGAAGCGAGTGTATTTAGGCAGTTTAATTTCTGGCACCGGCGGGAATTTTAATTCATCGTAGTGCTTCGGCCCAGCCGCTAAGGAAGGCAACAAATTAAACGTGGCAAGTGAAACAGTAAAAAAGCAAAGCGACAGCAGAAATAACTTTACTTTTTTCAGTCTCAATTTACTCCTTTTCATGCTTTCTCCTAAGTTTGATATCGTGAAATAGCGTAGGGGCGGTGCTCTGTACCTGCCCTAGATGCGAGTCTATTTCCTAGTCTGCGGAGGCAGACTTAGTTTGTATAGTCGCGGTTTCAACCGCCGAGTCTGAGTGCGAGTCTATTTCCTAGTCTGCGGAGGCAGACTTAGTTTGTATAGTCGCGGTTTCAACCGCCGAGTCCAAATCGAGGCTTCTTCTTACAGCGACAAAAGCTTACCAATCGTGCGATTTTCCGGGCGGAAAGTTGCCTTAGCTACTCGCTGAATGTCAGCGGGAGCAACAGCAGCGATCGCATCTAATTGCTTAAACAGATTTTTCCACGAACCAGTTTTTACTTGATAGTCCAGCAGCGAAAATGCCATGCCCATATTAGAATTGAGCGATCGCAATAAACCAGCCCTCGCCTGAGTCTTCACCCGTTCCAACTCCAAAGCAGACACCGGATCAGTTTTTAGGCGATCGATTTCCTTACTCAAAGCCACCGCCACCTCATCAACCGTCTTACCCGGAGCAGTTTGAGCGTAAAACAGCATCAAATTCGGGTACTTTTCCCCCGGATAACCGCTAAAACCTTGAGCAGCTAGCGCCAATTGCTGTTGTTCAACCAAAGACTTATAAAGCCGAGAAGTGCGGCCGCTGCTGAGTAAAGAACCAATGATTTCATAAACCGCATTGTCAGGATGATTCATCGCCGGCCTGTGGTATCCTTCCAAATACCAAGGTTGAGTTTTTAACTTCAGCGTCACTTCCTTCGTTTGTGTTTGCGGAGGCTCCACAATTTGCAATTCAGGAGGCGCTGGTTTCGCCTTGTAGCGGCCGAAATAAATTTGAGCAAGACGCTTCACCTCCGCAGCTTTCACGTCTCCTACCACCGCCACAGTCAGCTTGCTGGGGATATAGTGACTATCGAAAAAATTCTGCACCTGGCTGCGGGTGAGGTTCTTAATATCTTCAGTGTAGCCAATCACCGGGCGACGGTAAGGATGAACAGAGAAAGCTTTGTCAGCAAAAACTTCGACCATTTGCCCGATCGCCGAATTCTCAGTTCGCAGCCTCCGTTCTTCTAAAATTACCTGTTTTTCCTTGTAAAATTCCCGAAAAACAGGCTCTAAAAAACGCTCGGATTCTAGCGACATCCACAGCTCTAACTTGTTAGCGGGGAGACTGTAAAAATACATAGTCGAGTCGATAGAAGTAGCGGCATTTAGTCCAACTCCGCCTGCTTGTTCGACAATTTTACCGAATTCATTGCGCTTGACAAATTGCAAAGCTTCGGATTCAACCTTGTCAAATTCTGCTTTGAATTTGGCGATTTCTTCAGTTTTGCCGATCGCCTTCGCTGCTTGCATTTGCTCGAAGAGTTTATCTTGTTTTTCTAGCAGCGGCTTTTCGGCTTTGTAGTCGGTTGTGCCGATTTTGGGCGTACCTTTAAAAGCTAAATGTTCCAGGTAGTGGGCGACTCCAGTTTGACCCTCTGGTTCGTTGGCGCCTCCCACGTCGGCGTGAATCAGAAACGATGCTACCGGGGATCTGGGTCTTTCGAGCACCACGAATGTCATGCCATTGTCGAGCTTAAATTCGGTGACTTGCTTGATTACGCGATCGAGCGACGGTTGCACAGACACTAATTGCGAGCCGCTAGCGGGGTTCTCGCGAGCGAGGGCGATTTCGGGGGAAATTCCCCACCACAGCAGCACAGCGGCGAGTAGGGAGGCAATGAATCGAGTTTTGGGTTTGGGCGATTCCCTAAGGGATCGCTTCGCCGCGCGTGGTTTTTGGAACTGCGGGATCATTCGATTTTAGATTTTAGATTTTAGATTTTGGATTGTCAAACCTGAGGTTTGTGCCGAATACAAGAGATTCTTGTTTAAGGATAAAGATTTTTTGAGGCATAAGCGATCTGTTGCGCCACAGATGTTAGGCTGATACAGCAAATCTCAAAAAGGGTCATTCGATTTTAGATTTTAGATTTTGGATTTTGGATTGTCAAACGGCAAGAAGTTTATGCCGAATAACAAGAGATGCTTTTTAAGCATAAAGATTTTTGGGGGCATAAGCGATCTGTTGCGCCACTTCCAGTTTAAGATTAAAGTCGCGCACTACTTAAAACTTAACATTATTTCGCCCGCCCGCCCCAAACCCGCAGTTCCAAGTGCATGAACCTAATCAAACGTAAAATACGGCTCGCTTAAAAGCTTGCTGTGTATGTCTTCCTCCTTCTTCCTTCTTCCTTCTTCCTTCTTCCTTCTACTTAAATCGCCAATTACCCATTCCAAAGCCATGCGAATTTTTAATCAGTCTCCTCCTTCAGAAACAGAAACCAAGAAGCGAATTTTACAAGCAGCTCAGCGGTTATTTGCCCGCAGCGGATACGACGGTACGACAACTCGGGATTTAGCAGCGGCGGCGGGGGTGGCGGAGGGTACGCTATTTCGGCATTTTGATAATAAAAAAGCGATTTTGGTTGAGGTGGCGACGGAAGGATGGGTGGAGTTGCTGACAGATTTGCTGACGGAATTGAGCGAGATGGGTAGTTACAAAGCAGTGGCTCAAGTGATGCGGAGGCGGATGCTAAATATCCGCGAGAATAGCGATATGATGCGGGTATGTTTTTTGGAGGCGCAGTTTCATCCCGATTTGCGCGACAAAATTCAGTTGGAAGTCATCGGAAAAATGAGTATTGTGGCTGAGGCTTTTTTTGAAACGGCGATGGAAAAAGGAGTTTATCGGAAGATGAATCCAAAAATTGTCGCTCAAGTATTTTTGGGAATGTTTGCCGTCGCCGGTTTCAGTCAGAATACAATTATGGAGCCGAATGCTTCCCCGCAGGAAATGCAGGAAATGGCGGAAGGATTGGCAGAGATTTTTCTGAATGGGGTTTTAGTTAAGGATTAGTCAGTTGGCAGTGGTTAGTGGTTAGTGGTTAGTTGTCAGTTGTCAGTTGTCAGTTGTCAGTTGTCAGTTGTCATTAGCGCGAGCGTCCCCGCTCGCGAACGTTATTAGCGCGATCGTCCCCGCTCGCGAACGTTATTAGCGCGATCGTCCCCGCTCGCGAACGTCATTAATCATTGGTCATTAGTAGTTCGGTTTTTTTCCTTCTTTATTCTTCCACGCATTTGTTAAATCCGTCGAGCGAATCCTTTGCCTAACTTTCTTCTACCTTATGGAAAAAATCTTAGACTATTCTATTAGGCCGCTAACGCAGGAAGACGAGCCTTTTTTGTGGCAAATGCTGTACGAAGCGGCGCACATGGCAGAAGAAGGTGAATCAACGGTGGAAGCTGTTGTGAATCATCCTTTAATTGCGAAATATGTCAAGCATTGGGGACGTGCAGGCGATATGGGCTTCCTAGCAATTGAATTGAACAGCAGCCAGCCAGTAGGAGCGGCGTGGCTGCGTTTATTTCCAGGGGATGACAAGGGATTTGGCTGGATTGACGATACTATCCCGGAATTGGCGATCGCGGTTCTTCCAGAATACACAAATCAGGGTGTAGGAACTCAATTGCTGGCTCATTTGTTGCCAGCAGCCAAAGCATCTTATCCAGCGGTATCCCTGAGTGTCAGAAGCTCAAATCGGGCCCTGAATTTGTACGAGCGATCGGGATTTAAAGTAATTGAGGGAAGCGAGATAATTAACCGCACAGCCGGGACATCATTGACTATGAAAATAGATTTTGATTGAGTAAATTATTACTCATCGTTAAACTCGTACATTTGCCTGGCCCAATTATCCCGATTTTCCTGCCATTCATCAATAAATGCTTCCCAAGTTGTATTGCTTTCTAGTTCCAGCAATAAACTTGATACTTCTTCAAGAGTCGATGCTGCTTGACATTCTTCTACCCAACTTTCCCGGCGCCGTTTCCATTGATTTTGCACCGCTTCCCACTCGATGTCTGATTCCAATTCAACTAGAAATTTTGCTAACTGTGACGGATCGACTGCTGCTTGCACGTCGCTCACCCAACTGTCGCGACGTTCTTTCCATTCTTGCGTCACTGCTTCCCATGCGAGGTTGCTTTCAAACTCTAACAGTAATTGGTTCAGTTCTACCATATTAAATGTTTAATTGTTTGCAGTTTGTGCTAAGGTGATTATACAAAAAAAAATAAACAAAGAGTGTTAAAAAAATTTTAAGATTGGATTCTCAGTGAAACTACGGAATATATATCAATACGGTTAACTTAAGAGATGACAACAGGGAAAACTCATGAAAAATATACATTGCGATTGCTTCGTTCCTCGCAATGACCATCTTAAGTGAACCGTATTGGAATATATATAATTGCATAATGAGCGATGAATTTAGGTTAGATAGGCTAGATATTCCCAGGAGTTGGAATCGCGGGACAGGCGACTGGACGGGAGTGGCGGCTGCGATGCAGAGAGGGGAAACTGTAGAAGTAATTCAAGAAGTTGGTTCGACTTTGTGGCGAAACAGTCTGCCGGAAAAACATTGTTTGTATTGGGATGGGGAAAATATATCACCTATCAAAGGGCGAATTTGGATTAGTTTTACCCAGAGAAGATTTGCGCCGGAATCTGTTTTGCCGAAGGTTCAGTGGCATCCGAGAGTGTTGTGGGTAGGGATAGGTTGCAAGGCCCGAACTTCGCGAGAATTAATCGAAACTGCGATTCAAAGTGTCTGTCGCAGTTATCATTTAGCGGAAAGTGCGATCGCAGGTATTGCTACAATAGACACTAAAGCAGGCGAAATCGGCTTGCTGGAACTTTGTCGATCGCGAAATTGGCCGTTAAAAACCTTTGCGGCTGATGTTTTAAGTTCCGTTGAAGTCCCCAATCCTTCAGATGTTGCAGCAAAATCAGTGGGAACGCCCAGCGTAGCAGAAGCCAGTGCACTTTGCGCGATCGAACCAACAGATTACACAATTATCAGCAACAGGCAAGATGCCTGTTCCACAATTATTAGCAACAGGCAAGATGCCTGTTCCACAAAGAGTGAATATTCTGCTTGTGGGGTGGGCATCCTGCCCGCCCATAACAGGCTTTTAGTGCCAAAAAAAATATTTTCCACTAAAAATCCCCTCCCTTTACAAGGGGGGGTTAGGGGGGGTTCTGCGGTAACTGTAGCCGTTGCAGTTTGCCCGATCGACTATCTAAGATAATATCTTACTGCTCGACACCAGTATTCACAAATCGGCCAATCAGCCCAGAAACCAACGACAACACAATTGAACCGAACAAAGCAGGCCAAAAACCGTTAATCGCAAAACCGATACTGAAAGCACCAGCCAACCACGAAGCCAAGGAAAGCGAAATCGCATTCACCACAAACAAAAACAAACCTAAAGTCAGAATGCTGAAAGGCAGCGTCAGCAATGTAATAATCGGCCTGACAACCGCGTTTACAAATCCGATAACTACAGCAGCCAGCATCGCCGCCGGAAAGCTCGTCACCGCAATACCTGGTACAATGTTAGCGGTAATGATCAGCGAAACGGCCGCTACTATCCAAGTTAAGAAAAAACTTAGCATATCTTTTTTCATCTCCATCACTATTAATTAAGATTGTAGCTGTTTAGGCGATCGACCAAAGTTCGGGATACACTACCAAATACCCACCTTGCGACCACATCAGATTTATGAAACTCCGGCAACTAGCAGCATTCCTATTGGCGCTAACCATCTTCATCCTGCCGCGCGCAGCCCAAGCTCAATCTAAATATTACCCACCGCCGCTGTCCTTTAGCAATGCCGAACTGACCAGACGCGATTTTTCTGGCCAAACACTGCGCGCCGCTGAGTTTTCTAACGCTAATATGGACTTAACTAATTTTTCTAATGCCGATTTGCGGGGAGCAATCATGAGCGCTTCGGTGATGACTCAGGCGAATTTACACGGCGCAAATTTAACTAATGCCATGATCGATCAAATTAAATTTACTAAGGCTGATTTAAGCGATGCCATTTTAGTCGAAACAATTTTGTTGCGTTCTACTTTTGATGAAGCTGATATTACTGGTGCTGATTTTACTGATGCAATTATGGATGGCGCACAAGTTAAAGAATTGTGCAGTAAAGCCAGCGGAATTAATTCTCAAACTGGGATTTCCACTCGCGATTCCTTGGGATGTCGTTGATTTATTTTATAATCCCATTATTTCAATTTGTGGAACAGAAGGTACGTAGTTGGGCTTTAGCCCTGTTTAATATATACGCCTAAAGAGGGCCCAAGCCCAACTACGTACCTATTTTTATACAGAAGGTACGTTGTTGGGCTTTAGCCCTGTTTAATATATACGCCTAAAGAGGGCTGAAGCCCAACTACGTACCTATTTTTATACAGAAGGTACGTTGTTGGGCTTTAGCCCTGTTTAATATATACGCCTAAAGAGGGCCCAAGCCCAACTACGTACCTATTTTTATGATAATAAAACCACTCTGGGGAAAGCTTGTTCCGGGCGGGCTAGAAGCCCTCCCCACAAGTAATAAACAGACAAAATTAATGTGATTGTGGAACAGGCAGGAAAGCCTGTTCCTGACAGCTCAAAACAGATTTATTAAGGCTTGGCTTTTTTCTGAGCAGCCTGATAATGTTCAGTCATCAACTGATTAACTTCTGGATTGTAAATCCGCAGATAATTCCAGTAATTCTCAAACACCGATTTCACATATCCTTTCGTTTCAGGAAACGGAATCTTTTCCGCAAAAGCATCCGGATCGCTAAAACTAAACCTCTTCAACCAATCTGCTACCGCATTCGGCCCTGCATTGTAACTCGCCACAGCTAACATCGAATTATTCTTGTACTCGTCGTGAGTATGATCCAAATACCAAGTTCCGAGTTTAATATTGTCGTCCACATTCTCCAGTGAATACTTTTTGAGGTTAATTTTTGCTGCTACCCAAGTAGCCGTTTCAGGCATTACCTGCATTAAACCAGTGGCGCCAACTGCTGATTTAATTCCGGGCATAAACCGCGATTCTTGCCGGATTAATGCTGTCACTAAAACAGGATTTATTTTCCGTTCTTGCGACCATTTCGTAATGTTTTCTAAGTACGGAAAAGGATAAAGTGCTTGCCAATAAGCTGGCTGCTGTGTGAGTGCTTGGTATTGGGCTCTATCATCGGGTTTTTCCCGCTGGCGCAAACTCCCCACCATCCACAAACCGTCTAAATTGTCTCCGACTCCAATTCGCATTAAACCGTCGGTAAACTGTTCGGCTATAGTTGGTTCGACGCGGTTGGTAAATTCTATTTGCCACAACGTCCAAGCATCTCTATCTTGACCTAATTGATACAGTTCTTTTAATGCAGGAGATCCGGCGGTTGGTTCGGGGCGCTGAGGCTGTTGCACTACCTTGGGAGATAAGTCTCGGACTGTGGTAAAGTCGCCTACTGGCCAGCCGAGAAATACTGCCGATCGCCATGCGAAATATGATTCTGGATAGCGTACAATGGTGTACTCAAAGGATGTCTTGGCATCCTGTTCGCGGCCGAGTTGCTTTGCCCATTTGCCGACCCAAAATGCTGCTTCTGGTGCTTGTTCGCTGTCGGGATTATGGGTGGTTAATTCCCTCGCCCACTGCCAAGCTGATTTTAAATCTCCGCCTTTGGCATACTGTTGGGCGATCGCCCAACGCAATTCGGCTGCTGTATCAGAATTGTTGTATTTTGTCAATAGCAACTTGCGGGTTTGTGAGGCGGATTCACCGCTACCTGCTTTGTCGAGAAGTTTGGATTTATCTAGCAAAGCTTCGGGGGCACGATCGGGGAATTTGCCGATCGCGCGATCGAGATACACGATCGCATCCTTGGGCTCGCTCAGCCGTGACAGCCGGATTAAACCCATACCAGTATCTTCGTCATTGGGGAAATCCCGCACTAATTCTTGATAGGCAATTCTCGATTCCGGGATTTTACCGTCTAGCCACAAACCGCGAGCTTTGCGGTAAACATTTTTGGCGGTGCGGGGAGCTTTTCCGTAAGCAATCGCTCCTTTGCCGTAATCCTGTTTTTCCCAATAGCCAAAGGCAATTTCTTCCCAATCTTCGGGTTTCAAAGTGGCGCTGTTTTGCTGCGCCAGTTGTTCTAATAATGTACCGTAATCTTTGACATAATGACCGTGCTTTGCTACTAGCAGCATTAACTCGGGCTGATTGGGATTTTCTTTTAACTTCTTCCGGGCTATTTCTACACTGCGCGGATGTGCGGGAAATTCCGTAATTGCTTGCTTCCAATATTCTGGTTTCGACTTGCCTATAACATATAATGCTTCGGCAGATACTGGATCGCTAGAATAGTTTTTAAGCAGTTCTTCCCAAGCTTTTTGTGCTTTGCCTTTGTCGCCGCTCAATTCGTAAGCTTGCGCGCGTTTGAGGGCAATTTGAGCAGCTAAAACTGGATATTCTTGCTCTAAATTTTCCAGTAATTTTAATGCTTTGGTGGCATTTCCTTGCTGGATTAAATCGCTGGCAAGTAAGTAGCGGGCGCGGCTTTGAGGGGAGATTTGCTGCTTGTCGTTTGAATTCTCAGATCGATCGCCCGCGAGTTCGACTAATTTTGCCGATCGCTCATTGGGTGACAGCGATACCAACATTTTGACTTCAGAGGCGGAATTCGCTGCATCCCGAGGCCGCTGAGCCTTCTGGAAGGGGCCGACACCCATCCATTTCGCCGCACCAACCACAGAGGCGATCGCCATTATGCAAACTGAAACGCCAATTAAAACAGAAACTCGGGTTTTTCGTCGCTTTAGCATGGGAAAATTTAAGAAAATAACAATAGAAAATCGATCGCCAGCGGACTTGGCTGATATCGTACCAGAATTTATCAGAAATTTGGGTTTAAAACCCCGTCCTTCGCTTGACGGCTTTCTGCTATGGTATTCGTAGGTTGCTGACCGTGAGAACGTGAGGAAACAGGTTGAACGTCCTACTCCGGGATCTCAAAATCTTTAACCGTCAATGGTAAAAACCAAATCTCGGACTAGACATGAAACTGTAAGACCAAAACTGACATTGTTGGTAGAGGCACGATTCAGCCCAAGAATCCTCGTACCTTGATAGTCGAGGAGTGTCAATTAGATCTGTAGCGGAGAATTTAGGCGATAAATTTATTTGTCGGAAGAAGAAAAAACGACAAACCAGCAAGGACAAAGTACAATCAAAAATCTAAAATCTAAACTGTAAATCAAAACATGGAATTTCTAGTCACCGATACACTCCCCTCTGCTTGGACGGGAGATGCCCTCGCAATTGGTCTATTTGAGGACGCTCTCTCGATCGCCGGCGACTTGGCGCAATTAGATGAAAAGCTTGCAGGCACGTTGAAAGAGCTGCTAATGGAAGTAGATTTTAAGGGCAAAGCGGGCCAGAGTGCGATCGCCCGTGTCGGCGGCAATAGTCCGATTCGCAAAATTGCGATCGTCGGTTTGGGGAAAGCCGCAGACTTAAAATTAGAAACCGTGCGGCAAGCTGCGGGCGCGTGCGCCAAGTTAGCCAAAAAGGAGAAATGCAAAACCCTCGGAATTAGCCTTCCGGTGTGGCAAAGTGCGCCGGATGTTACAGCAAGTGCGATCGCCGAAGGTGTGGAACTCTCGCTGAATCAAGACAACCGTTTCAAATCGGAACCCGACGAAAAAAGCCCGCAAGTAGAACAAATTCATTTACTCGGTTTCGCCGGTACCGAAAGTGCGATCGTCCGCGCCCGCCAAATCACAGCCGGAGTTATTTTAGCACGGGAATTAGTCGCAGCACCTGCCAATTATGTCACCCCGATTACCATGGCCGAAACCGCTCAAAGTCTAGCAGCAGAATGCGGTTTAGAATTAGAAATATTAGAGCAAGAAGATTGCGAAAAACTAGGCATGGGAGCCTTTCTCGGCGTTGCCAAAGCATCCGACTTGCCGCCGAAATTCATCCACCTGACTTACAAACCCGCAGGCACACCCCGCCGCAAAATTGCGATCGTCGGCAAAGGATTAACCTTTGATTCCGGCGGTTTGAACATCAAAGGTGTCGGCAGCGGTATTGAAATGATGAAAATAGATATGGGCGGTGCCGCTGCTACCTTGGGAGCCGCAAAGGCGATCGGACACATCAAACCAGATGTCGAAGTTCACTTTATCAGTGCCGTCACCGAAAACATGATCAGCGGCCACGCCATGCGCCCTGGAGACATCCTTACAGCTTCCAACGGCAAAACAATTGAAGTCAACAATACCGACGCCGAAGGTCGTTTAACCCTCGCTGATGCTTTGGTATTTGCTGATAAGTTGGGAGTTGACGTAATTGTCGATTTAGCCACTCTCACTGGCGCCTGCGTCATTGCTTTGGGCGAAGATATCGCCGGTTTGTGGAGTCCTCAAGATAGTGTCGCAGCCGAAATAGTCGCGGCTTCTGAATTGGCAGGTGAAAAGTTTTGGCGAATGCCGATGGAAGAGAAGTATTTTGATGGCTTGAAGGCTTTGCACGCTGACATGAAAAATACAGGGCCTCGTTACGGCGGTTCGATTACGGCGGCGCTATTTTTGAAGCAGTTTGTTAAGGACACTCCTTGGGCACATTTAGATATTGCTGGCCCAGTTTGGAGCGACAAGGAAAACGGCTATAACGGCGCTGGAGCAACTGGCTTTGGAGTTCGGACTCTGGTGCATTTGGTGCTGGGTGGTGCTTAATTAACTGTGGATTGGCTAGCGCAAAAATAGAGATTTTTGCTGCTGGCAATCTGGGTCATAGCAATCCTAAATCATTTGTGAATTTGTAACTCCCTCCCCGCAATTTCGGGGAGGAAGTCAGGGCCGTTTGGTTGTCGTCTTAGGTACGTAGTTGCGCTTCAGCGCTCTTCATAATCTCAGCAAAAAGCGCTATTATTTATTATCATCTTAGGTACGTAGTTGCGCTTCAGCGCTCTTCATAATCTCAGCAAAAAGCGCTATTATTTATTATCATCCTAGGTACGTAGTTGCGCTTCAGCGCTCTTAACAATCCCAGCAAAAAGTGCTATTATTTATTATCATCCTAGGTACGTAGTTGCGCTTCAGCGCTCTTAACAATCCCAGCAAAAAGCGCTATTATTGATTATCATCCTAGGTACGTAGTTGCGCTTCAGCGCTCTTCATGATCTAAACAAAAAGCGCTAAGTTCGCAACTACGTATTTGCGTTCATCTCATTTAGGCAAGGGCGAAGCATTTCGGTACATAATTTATAGCCTTTCTCAAAAAGATGAGGTATAACTGACAGCTCATATAACTACTAAACTCACAGGGCTAAAGCCCAACAACATACCTTATCTTTCTGAAAACCGCTATATCGAAAATTATTCTAGAAGCACCAGGGATCGGAAACACTGCGCGCGATTATTTTTACTCCCAGAAACTTCAGTCAGCTTACAGGAACTACCAATTGCCTTTTTCCCCATTACCACCCTTTGATATCGTTTCCGGTTGCATCGGTATTGTTTAAACCGTCAACTGTCAACTATCACAGGGCAACTGTCAACTGTCAACTGTCAGCCGAAGCTATACAGTTTTGACATTCCATGCAAAAATAGCTGTTTCATAAAAAATGAAAAAAGTATATAATTATGTAAACATTTTTCAGCCACCGAAATCAAATAATTATATTTGATGGATTTGGATTGCTGCAAATAACTTTTTTCTTGAAATTTATGCAAGAATTATTAACATTTTTTTATGCAACACTGCCTGCATCTTCCGCACTTGGCTGCGACGGGCTGGCCCAGTTGCGACTGTACGCTGTTTTTGACTCGCTGACGGCACTCGCTTATTGCTCTCTGGCGCTATCTTTGGTTTATTTTACCCGCCAAAGTTCTCACAGCAAGATTGGAGGGCTATTTGCTGTCGGTTTTTTGGGCTGCGGCGCTGCTCAATTAACGCAAGTTTGGACGCTTTGGCATTCCATTGATTGGCTGTCGGTAGATCTCAAAGCTGCAAGTGGTGTGATTTCTTTGCTCTTAGCCGGATTTGCGATCGCCCTGATGCCGAAAGCATTTACCGAATCTGACTTAAATCTCACAGAAGATATTCCACAACAGCCGTTAAAACAGCTAGCAGAAAATCAGCAGCAAGATGATACACAGACAGCAGAATTGGCAAAACCACCGACAGATGATATTGTCGATCGCACTTTAACTCTCAGTTCGTTAAGCGAACTGTTACAAAAAGAAATTGCCGATCGCCACCGGATTGAGGAAAAGTTGCAATTGGCTCAATTTGCGCTCGACCGATCGGCAGATGCGGTATTCTGGATGGGAGCGGACGGTAAATTTTTGTACGTCAACGACGCCGCTTGCTGTTCATTGGGATATTCTGCCACAGAATTGCTCGATCTAACTGTGCACGACATCAATCCCGATTTTCCCGAAACTGCTTGGAATTTGCACTGGAAAGTCTTAAAAAGGTGCGGTTCCGTTAATATTGAAGTTCACCACAGCACTAAATACGGTCGCATTTTTCCAGTAGAAATTACGATCGACCATTGGCAATTTAACGGTAAAGAATATCAGTGCGCCTTTGCTCGCGACATTAGCGATCGCAAGCGGATTGAGGCAGCTTTGCGGGAAAGGGAACAAGAATTTAGATCGTTAGTTTCCAATATTCCCGGCGCAGTTTACCGTTGCAGTGCTGCGGGGCGATCGAGCTTAACTTTTATCAGCAGCGGCATAGAAGCTATTTCCGGCTATCCGGCAGATAACTTTATGCAAAAACCCGTGCAAGCTTTTTCTAGTATAGTTCATGGCGATGACGTGGGGCAGATCGATAAAATTGTCGATCGGGCGATTAAGACAAGACAACCTTACGCGATCGAATATCGCCTGATTCACAGCAACGGAAACGTGCGGTGGGTTGCAGAAAAAGGTCAAGCTATTTTCAACCCAGACGGTCAAATTTCATCCCTCAACGGCGCCATTTTTGACGTGACAGAGCGCAAAGCAGCGGAGGATGCTTTGCGACTCTCCGAGGCGATCGCCAACAACAGAGCCCAGCAGCTAGAAATAGCTCTCAAAGAACTCCGAGAAACTCAAGCTCACCTAATTCATACCGAAAAAATGTCAAGTCTCGGTCAAATGGTAGCAGGAGTCGCCCACGAAATCAACAATCCCGTGAGTTTTATCTACGGCAATATTTCCTACGCCAGCCAATATATGAGAGACTTATTGCAGCTTGTGGAACTGTACCAAACACACTATCCTCAACCACAAGTAGAAGTTCAAGAATATATTGAAAACATAGATTTAGAATTCCTGAAAGAAGACTTATTAAAAATATTCTCTTCGATGAAAATGGGAGCAGATCGCATTCGCGAAATAGTTCTGAGTTTGCGAAACTTCTCGCGTTTAGACGACTCGGTAAAGCAGCCTGCCAATCTTCATGAAGGCATAGACAACACACTGCTAATTTTGCACAACAAACTGCGAGCTAGATCCGAATATCCCGAAATTAAAGTCATCAAAGATTACGGGAAAGTACCCTTAATTGAATGTTATCCAGGTCAGCTAAATCAGGTATTTATGAATCTGCTTAGCAACAGTATTGACGCCTTGGAAGATGCTTGGAAGCAAAAAAAGCGTTCCTCTCCTAGGGCTTCGCTAACGGGTAGTGGCAACTGGAAACCAACTATTAGCATTCACACAGAAGCCCTTAACGAAAATATTATTTGCATCCGGATTGCCGATAATGCGATCGGCATGACAGAAGACGTGCGCCACCAATTATTTGATCCGTTTTTCACCACAAAACCGATGGGGAAAGGCACCGGTTTGGGCTTAGCCATCAGTTACCGAATTGTGGTGGAAAAACACGGCGGAACCTTGATCTGCCATTCGGTTTTGGGCGAAGGGACGGAATTTGCGATCGAGCTTCCATTATAAACTAGCTATAGATAATTTTACTTGCAAGTTGGCAACTCGATCGCCAACTCCGCCCCCTCTCCGGGTGTCGAAAAACACCGCAACTTCCCCCGATGATTTTCCGTGACAATTTGATAGCTAGTTGCTAGCCCCATCCCCGTACCTTTACCCACCGGTTTAGTCGTAAAAAAGGGATTAAATATTTTTTCTTGAACTTCGGGAGTTATCCCGCAACCGTTATCATGAATCGAGATCGACACGCGATTGTCAGCAGCGAACGAAGTGGCGATCGCGATCCGACCAATATAATTTAATTTGGCGCTGGGTTCTAGGCTTTCTCGCCTTTGTTCGATCGCATCGATCGCATTCACCAGCAAATTCATAAATACCTGATTTAACAAACCGCCATAACATTCAACCAGAGGTACTTCACCATAATATTTGGCGACATGAATTTCTGGTTTTCCCGCCCTACCGTTCAAGCGATTTTGTAAAATCACTAAGGTACTTTCGAGATTCTCGTGAATATCTGTGCTTTTTAAATCCGCTTCGTCCAACCGCGAAAAAGTCCGC
This sequence comes from Microcoleus sp. PH2017_35_SFW_U_B, assembly GCF_020737865.1. Classification (NCBI taxonomy): domain Bacteria; kingdom Bacillati; phylum Cyanobacteriota; class Cyanophyceae; order Oscillatoriales; family Microcoleaceae; genus Microcoleus; species Microcoleus sp. PH2017_35_SFW_U_B. The sequence goes on along the minus strand of NZ_JAEQDE010000043.1, from coordinate 3,148 downwards.
AGCGACTTAACAATATCGCTGATGCGCGCGGCTCCAGTTTTCATCGATTTCAACAGCTTATAAAAATCATTTTCTAGATACTCAAGCTCGATATCTTCGATAAAATCGGCAATCGCCTGGGGCGGAATCGGATAATGCTCTCGGTAAAGATGAATTAGTTGAATTAACTCGCTCGCACAATCGGTAGCAGGTTGAATATTGCCATAAATAAAACTGACTGGATTGTTAATTTCATGGGCAATTCCGGCGACTAATTGACCCAAACTAGACATTTTTTCCGCTTGAATTAACTGAGTTTGGGTATCCTGCAACTTTTTCAGGGTTGCTTCTAATTCTTCAGTTTGCAGCCGCAGTTGAATTTCTGATTGACGCACTGCTGCTTCCGCCTGCATCCGTTCCATTTCCGCAGCCGCACGGGTGGCAAATATTCTCAAGATAGCTGACTGCATTTCTAGATATTTCACCATCGGCTCAGTATCCATCACTACGAGCAATCCCCAACAATTTCCAGCGGCATCTACAATCGGTACACCCGCATAACTTTGGGCTTGGAGACTTGCTAAATTATCATCTTTGGGGAACCAGCAGTGCAAGAGATTGGGATACCGACATATCTTGGTACACCGCTCGACATTTTGACAGGGTGTCTCGGATAGATGGTAAGTAAAATTATCCCCAAATTCATCTCCCGCCCAAAATGCTAGAGTTGTGGCGATCGTTTTTTCAGAGTCACCAAATTCAGCAATCAAAGCATAGCGAACTTCTAGTGCCTTGGCGAGATATTGAACGCAGCTTTTGAAGAATGCTGCGCCGGTTTTTGCCGCCGTACCTTCGACTACTAAGCGGAGAGCTTGCTGTTGGCGTTTGCGATCGGTGATATCTCTGGCGACAAACACCACTTGCTCTTGAGACATGGGAGAAATCCTGGCATCAAACCAGACTGAGCGATCGCCAATTGGTAATGAGTATTCCAACTGCGTCACGCATTGATTGGCGATCGCTTCTTGAATCGACTCTAGGAAAAAATCTGCTGATTCTTTGGGTAAAACTTCGTGAAGAGTTTTACCTAAAATTTGAGCGGTAGGTTTGTACAACAAGGGAGCCGAGCTGGGAGATATTTTGAGATAGCGTCCCTCTGCATCCAGCACCATAATCACATCCTGCATGGCGTTAAATAGTGCGATTAATTCTGCTTGAGAGGCAGCTAACTCTAATTCTGCGGTTTTGCGATCGCTGATATCGCAATGAGTGCCGATAAACCGCATCGGTTCAGATTCTTCGTCCCATTCCACCACCTGACCCCGGTCTAAAATCCACTTGTAAGAACCGTCTTTGCAGCGCAGGCGGTGTTCGTTGCGACAGGTAGAAGTTTCGCCGCGAAAATGTTTGGCAAAATCTATATAGCATTGAGCTTTATCCTCTGGATGTACCCGACCGTCCCACTCTGCTAAATCATTCACAATTTCGTGTTCTGCATAGCCCAGCATCGCTTTCCACTGCCTGGAAAAGATGACTTCATTGGTTTTGAGGTTCCAATCCCAAGTGCCATCTCCCGCTCCTTCTATAGCCAACTGCCAGCGGCTGTTACTTTCTTCTAAAGCGATTTGTGCTTGTTTTTGAGGGTGGATGTAACGCGCTATTCCCAAACAGGCAACGAATTCTCCAGCGTCATTTACGATCGCGGATACATTGGCAGAGTGCCAGTAATAGTTGCCATCTCGATGCAAAACTCGGTACTCAGATCCCCGCAGTTTCTCACCTTGCAAAGAGCGATCGAGAGTATTTTTACAAATTGGTAAATCTTCTGGATAAACCCAATTAGCAAAACTCTCATGTAACATTTCTGCTGCTTCATATCCCATGATTTCTTTTAATTGGGGACTGACATAGCTGAAGGTGCTATCGGGATTGACGATATAAACCATATCGTTGAGATTTTCCACGATCGTGCGGAATCTGTTTTCACTGGTTTTGATGGCAATTTCTGCGGCTTTGCTCTCGGTATTGTCCCGAACATAGCCATGCCAAATAGTGCTGCCATCGGGTTGTCGCTGCGGTGTAGAATCGCCGCGCAACCACCGCAACCGCCCGTCGGGAAAACACAGCCGGTATTCGCAACACCAAGGTGTCTGATGTTGGGCAGAATCGAGAATCGATTGATAAACGCGATCGAAATCTTCAGGATGGAGGTGATTGAAAATACAAGTCGCATCTTGTTGCACTTGTTCTCGGGTAACGCCGTAAATCTCTTCCAGTCTGCCGCTGGCATAGGGAAAATGGAAACCACCATCAATATCCATGCGAAACTGATAAATAACGCCCGGGATGTGGCGGGCAATTTGCTCTAAAATACCAGTATCTGTGGGACTGATGGGACTCTCCGGTGCGATACCTGCTTCCCGAAGTTGAGCTTGGGTTTGGGCGAGTTGGCGGGTAAGTTCTTCGACTTGTGTTTCGGCTTGTTTGCGCCCTGTAACATCTCGCATGACTAACAAGTAGCGGTGAGGCCAAAAGTTGAGCGTTATTGCATATTCGACGGTGCGAATCTCTGTATCAGCCCGCACTAACTCAAATTCACCCTGCACTTTTTCCGGTTTCTGGCATTCTTCCCACACCTGTTGAAAATTCCAGCTTGGTTTTGCAAACTCCCAGATCCAGCGCCCGAGGAGTTGTTCTCTTTTTAGTCCAAGCAATTCGCAGGCGGCGGGGTTGACATTGAGGTATCGCCCTTTGTTATCGGCGATCGCGATCGCATCTAGAGCAGTTTCCCAAATAGTCCGCAATTTCCTCTCTCTGAAACAAATCAAAGTGCGATCGTCTGCTGCTGATGGGGGATTGATTTCTCGATCGCCGTCTAAAAATTCAGACATAAATTATTGAATCAGGTGTAAAATAATACATAGTATTTGCGTAATATCGCCAACCAACTTACGAGTTACTCTATTTCTACTAATTCTCAAAACTCACAGAACAATAAGGTTCCTCGTACCGGAACACCCTTAAATCCTGAAAAAAAGCGACAATCTCGCCTCGACGTACCTGAGACAATAGTTAGGGACTCGCGGACAAATAAAATACCAGTCAAAATGGGATAATCGTGATATCCCATTTTGGTAAAGTTTCAGAACGTTGCCATGAGGGCAAATAT